>JBEKXP010000009.1:0-26440 GCA_049511815.1 Dehalococcoidia bacterium | reverse complement strand
GCCATGCTATACTGCCGACGATGGAACTCATCTGGTTGGGAAGCTTCTGCTTCCGCATACGCAGTCGCGAAGCGACGATACTCACCGACCCTACTCCGAAGAGCAGCGGCTACGCCATCGGCAAGGTCACCGCCGACATCGTTACCGTCAGCTCCGACCATCCGGGCAGCACGAACCTTGCGGCCGTCAGCGGCTCGCCGCTCGTCATCTGGGGCCCCGGCGAGTACGAGAGCGCCCAGGTCCTCATCACCGGCGTCGCCACCGAACGGGGTCGTGATGGCGAGAAGGGCCCGACGAATACGTCCTACGTCATCGAGACGGAGAGCCTGCGCGTCTGTCATCTGGGGCGCATCCGTCACGTGCCGACTTCGGATGAAGTGGAGGAGATGAGCAACATCGACCTGCTGCTGGTGCCGGTTGGCGGCGGCGGCGCCCTCGACGCCGAACAGGCGGAAGAGACGATCACGCTCCTGGAGCCGAAGCTGATTGTGCCGATGCACTACGCCACGTCCGCTTCCACCGAGAAGCTCGATGGGCTGGACCGCTTCCTGCGCGAGAGGGGTGGCGCGCCGCTGGAGCCACAGCCGCGGCTTTCCGTGAACCGTTCGTCGCTTCCGCATGAGGCGGAGGTAGTCGTTCTCGATTACAAGCGCTGACGGCGCGCCCGACGGTTTCGGACAAACAAGAAGGCGGCCACTTGGGCCGCCTCGATCTTTCTAACGGTATTCGCGCTTATGGCAGGTAGTCGAGCGGGTTAACGACCGCCCCGTTCCGGTGCACCTCGAAGTGCAGATGGTAGCCTGTGGAGCGCCCCGTGATCCCCACATAGCCGATCACCTCGCCCTGGTCCACGTATTCGCCCTGGGACACCGAAATCGACGCCATGTGGGCGTAGAGCGTCTCGAAGCCGTTCTGGTGATTGACGACGACGTACAGGCCGTAGGAACAGCAGGGGTCTCCGCCGGCGAAAGTCACGATGCCGGCGGCCGCCGCGTGGATGGGCGCACCCGGGCTGTTGTACTGGTCGATGTCGATGCCGAGCGGGTGAGACGGCCCGAAGTAGCTGGAGATTGGCCCGTTCACCGGCCATATGAAGCCTGACGATGACGGCGCCGATGGCTCGGATGGCTGCGAAGGTGCGGCCGGCGCTGGGCTCGAACCACTCGGTCCAGCCTGCTCGGGAGCTGGCGTTGGTGCCGGTGGCGGCGCAGGCATTGTGCCGTTGGGAACGAAGATCACCTGGTGCTCGGCGATGCCGTCGGCGTTCACCAGGTGGTTGCCGGCGAAGCCCGTGATCGTCGCCACGTCTACGCTGTACCGGTCGGCGATGTCGCTGAGCGTATCGCCCAGCTTCACGTCATAAATGATGCCGTCGGTCGTCGGGATGCGCAGGAACTGTCCCAGCGCCAGGGTGTCTGGGCCTTCCAAGTCCGTGTTGTTCCAAAGGATCGATTCAGCCGCAATGCCGTAGCGCGCCGCAAGCCCGTCGACCGTGTCGCCATCCTGGATAGCGTAAATGATATAAATTGGCACCGGCGTTGGCGCTGGAGTCGGCGGCACGCTGGCGGCCATCATCATCGTGTCGTCCGACGGAAGCGCCGTAGCGCGCACCAGCGGCGCCGGCGTCTGCGTCGACTGCGCGGTAACGAGTGTCAGCGGAAGAATGGACGCCTGGAGTGCGGCATCCTCTTGCACCGGCGGGGCGGCCACCGCCTTCGAGACGCCGGCGCTGTCGACGCGCATCGAAACGCTCTTGGTAGGCAACCGGAAGTGTTGAGAGAAGGAAACGGTAGAGAGGAGAGCAAACGCTGCCACGGCCAGGATGAAGAAGTGAACGCAGGGCCTATATCGCCTGCGGAACCCGGCAGCGGTGGGGAGCTGTCGTCCCAGACTGCTTGGTCGCGACTCCCACCGGTCTTCCGGCTCAGGAGTGCGCGGGCTGAGCGTGCCTCTGATGCTCCTCGCCTCCTACTTGTTGGCCAAACTCAGAGAGCTGCCTCCTCCACCCGGCATACGCAACATCCCCGAGACCTTACCAGACGCTGTTAGCTGTTGTCAAGGGCAAAAAGGCGCAAGATCCAGCCTTTTCCCCGCTTCTCTCGGCGTCGAATTTCCGGTTCTGACAACCGAAAGGCCGCCGTCCTAAGGGACCGCGGCCCCGTGGTAACTATTCGCAGTTCGCAGTGGAGGCTTGCGGATTAGACCTCTGTCTTCAAAGTGGCGAGGAATTCCGCGTTGTTGCGCGTTCGCGCCAGCCTTTCCAGCAGCCTTTCCGTCGCCTCGGTGGGATTAGGAGCGTTCTGGCTGATCATGGAGGTCATGCGCCTCACTAACCAGACCTGGCGCAGCGTCTCCTCGTCCAGGAGCAGCTCTTCGCGACGGGTGCCGCTGCGGTGGATGTCGATTGCCGGCCACATGCGCCGCTCGGCCAGGCGCCGGTCGAGGTGGATCTCCATGTTGCCTGTGCCCTTGAACTCCTCGTAGATCACCTCGTCCATGCGGCTGCCGGTATCGACCAGGCAGGTACCGATGATCGTGAGGCTGCCGCTCTCCTCGGTGTTACGGGCGGCGCCGAAGAAGCGCTTCGGCGGGTGGAGGGCGACCGGGTCGATGCCGCCGGAAAGCGTGCGGCCGCTCGTCGGCATCGCCAGGTTGTAGGCGCGGGTAAGGCGGGTGATGCTGTCCAGCAGCACGACTACGTCGGTGCCGCACTCCACGAGCCTCTTCGCCCGCTCCAGCCCCATGTCCGCGACGCGCGTGTGGTCCTCCACCGGCTCGTCGAAGGTGGACGCGATGACCTCGCCGTGGACGGACCGCCTCATGTCGGTGACCTCTTCCGGCCGCTCACCGATGAGCAGCACCATGAGGTGCACGTCGCTGTAGTTGGCGGTAATGCCGTTGGCTATCGCCTTTAGCAAGAACGTCTTGCCCGCTTTCGGCGGCGAAACGATCATCCCGCGTTGGCCGCGGCCAATCGGCGCGATGAGGTTGATGACCCGCGCCGAGAGCTTGTCCGGCGTCGACTCCAGGTTAAAGAGGCGGTTGGGGAAGATGGCTGTCAGGCTCTCGAAATAGGGACGGCCCTTCGCGACCTCCGGATCGAGGCCGTTCACGGCTTCCACGCGAAGCAGCCCGTAGTAGCGCTCGCTGTCCTTCGGTGGCCGCACCTGGCCCGTCACGTAGTCGCCGGTTCGCAGCGCGAAGCGCCTGATCTGCGACTGCGAGACGTAAACGTCGTTCAGCGAGGGCAAGAGGCTTTCGCCGCGCAGGAAGCCGTAGCCGTCGTCGACGATTTCGAGGACGCCACCGCTGAATATGTTCCCTTCCCGCTCCGTCTGTGCCTGGAGGAGGCGGAAGATAAGGTCCTGCTTCTTTAGCGCGCTGTAGCCGGAGATTCCAAGCTCCTTGGCGATGTCCATCAGGTCCTCGCGGGTCCTGGTCTCTAGCTCAGCGATGTTAAGTTCGCCTGCTGGCTTCATCGTTCAAACCTCGGATTTGTGTTGGGGCCTCAAGAGAAAACACAGAGGGAAAAGTGCAGTAGTACTCGCGGCCGAATGTATGATACAGCATCTACTCATTGTTTTCAAGCAATAGGCGTCCTAAGCCTTTACTTGCGAGTACTGCCGGGCGTCCGCCAGGAAGCGCTCGATGCCGGCGTCGGTGAGCGGGTGCTTAAGCATCGCCATCAGCACGGCGTACGGCATCGTCGCGATGTGGGCGCCCGCATTCGCCGAGGCGATGACGTGTCGCGGATGGCGCAGGCTGGCGGAGATGACCTGCGACGGCAGCCGGTACCGGTCCAGTAGCGCCACGCTCTCCCGCACAACCTCCATGCCGTCGTGGCCGGCGTCGTCCAGCCGCCCGACGAAGGGGCTGATATACGTCGCGCCCGCCAGGGCCGCCAGCAGCGTCTGGTTAACGGAGAAGACGAGCGTCATGTTGACCTTCACGCCTTCCTGCGCCAGCTTTGCTGTCGCCTCAAGGCCCGCGGCGTCGATTGGAATCTTGACGACGACGTCCGGGTGCCAGCCCGCCACCTCGCGGGCCTCGGCGATTATGCCCGGCACGTCTCGGGCGATGCACTCGGCGGAGACGGGCCCGTGCACAGTCTCGCAGATCTCCACCACCCGTTGCTTATATTCGACCCCGCGCTCCTTTGCCATCAGCGTCGGGTTCGTCGTCACGCCGGAGACGACGCCCAGCTTGACCGCCTCGCGCACCTCGTCGATGTTCGCCGTGTCAAGGAATATGCGCATTTCTCGCTTCCCCCGATAGCTAGTTCTACCGACGCCCGGCCTCGAGATTGAGGAGAAATGCCGGCGACTATCGCTCCGATGTCTCCGATGCGGAGCTTCCGACCGGCATCTCTGAGGTCGGACGGAAATGCATCGCTGAGTCTGCCGCCTCCAGGGCGCGCGCCTTGACCGCGCCGATGAAGTCGCGGAAGAGGGGATGCGGCCGGTCCGGGCGCGAGCGGAACTCCGGGTGGAACTGGGTGCCGACCATGAACGGATGCCCGGCGATCTCGCAGATCTCCACCAGGGTGCCGTCGGGAGAGAGGCCGCTCACGACCAGTCCCGTCTGCGAAAGCGCCTCGCGGAACGCCATGTTGAACTCGTAACGGTGGCGGTGCCGCTCGCTGATCTCGTCCACGCCGTAGGCCGCGCGCGCCTTCGTGCCCGCTACCAGCCGGCAGGGGTAGCTGCCGAGCCGCATCGTGCCGCCCATCTCGCTCACACCCGTCTGCTCTTCGAGGAGGCTGATGACGGGATAGGGCGTTTTCGGGTCGAATTCCGTCGAGTTCGGCGTCTCATCGTCGAAGGCCTTACGCGCCGTCTCGACGACCATCACTTGCATGCCCAGGCAGAGGCCCAGGTAAGGGAGCTCCTGCTCGCGGGCGTAGCTTGCCGCTTTGATCTTGCCCTCGATGCCGCGCTCGCCGAAGCCGCCCGGCACGACGACGCCCTGCACGTGCTGTAGTGCCGACTCGCCGCCGGCCGTCTCCAGCGTCTGCGAGTGCACCCATTCAATGTCCACCGCCACGTCGTGGTGGATGCCGGCATGGATGAGCGATTCTTTGACTGAAAGGTAGGCGTCCGGCAGCTCCACGTACTTGCCGACGATTGCCACCGTCACCCGGTTTATCGGATGCAGCAGCCGATCGACGAGGCCACGCCATTCGCTCAGGTCGCGGCCGCCAGCGGGAAGCGAGAGGCGCTCGATGACGAGGTCCCCCAATCCCGCCTCCTCGAGCACGATCGGCACCTGGTAGATGCTGGACATCGTTCGCAGCGGTATAACGGCTCGCTTCTCGACGTCGCAGAAGAGGGCGATCTTGTCCTTGAGGTCTTGCGATACCGCGAAGTCGCTGCGGCAGACAATGACGTCGGGCTGGATGCCGGCGCTGCGGAGCTCGCGGACGCTGTGCTGCGTCGGCTTCGTCTTTATCTCGCCCGTCGCGCCGATGTACGGCAGGAGCGTCACGTGGATGGCGAGAATATGGTCGCGCGGCTCCTCGTTGCGCATCTGCCGGATCGCCTCCAGGAACGGCTGGCCCTCGATGTCGCCCACGGTACCGCCGACTTCGACGATGATAACGTCGGCGCCGCTCCTGCGCGCCACATCGCGAATGCGGCTTTTTATCTCGCCCGTGATGTGCGGGATTGCCTGTATAGTGCCGCCCAGGAAGTCGCCGCGGCGCTCCTTCTGGATTACCGTCTGGTAGATCTGGCCCGTCGTGACGGAGCTCATACCGGTCAGGTTCTCGTCGATGAACCGCTCGTAGTGGCCCAGGTCCAGGTCCGTCTCCGCGCCGTCGTTCGTCACGAAGACTTCGCCGTGCTGATACGGCGACATAGTTCCCGGGTCAACGTTGAGATAGGGGTCCAGCTTCTGGATGGAGACGGAGATTTTTCGGCTCTTGAGGATGCGGCCGATAGCCGCCGTCGTGATTCCCTTGCCGACGGAGCTTACCACGCCGCCGGTCACGAATATGTACTTCGGCATCTATAAGATAAGCGGCCCTCACTCCGCCGGTTGCGGACGGGAGGCGCCGCCCATCAATTATTCTAGTGAGGGTCGATCACAGTGTCAAGGGATTCCGCCGGCAATGAGCGCGGGTGGCTCCTCCCGCGACGCCGGACGGCCGAGCAAAGGCGCTGGTGTTGGGAACGGGGTCGCCGCCGGCTCCCGGAAGGCCGCCATCTGCACCTCCAACCAGCGATTGAGGTCGTGACGAACAATCGTCTGACGCAGCAGCCGCGCCCGCTGTCGCCGCTCCTCGGCGTCCATGAGCAGCCCGCGCAGGAGTGCCTCCGCCGTGCCTTCGATGTCTTCGGCCTCAACCGGTAGCGCCGAGCCGCCAAGCTCCTGCGCGGCGCCCACCGCGGTCGAAAGGATGACGACGCCGTCGCGCTCGTTCAATATCGGCCCCTCCTTGACGACGAGGTTCATGCCGTCGGCGATTGAGTTGGCGATGAGCACGTCGTACAGGCTGAGGCCGGCCAGGGCCTGCGTCCGGTTCTGCTCGTAGAAGATTGTTACCGGCCGCCAGCGCCCGTTGCCGTGGCGCAGATTGATCTGGTCGACGAGGGAGAAGACTTCGTCCCGGTACGTCCGGTACTCAGGGATCGCTTCCCGCGTCGGCACGAGGAAAGCGAGCATCCGTACCTTACCCTCCCACTCGCGGTGCCGCTGGAGAAGCAGGTCGAAAGCTTTCAGCGCGCCGGCAACATTCTTCGCCGGGTCCAGCCGGTCGACGCAGACGATCGTCTTCACGTCCTGGTCGCCGGCCAGCGCCTCCCGGTAAGCCCGCACCTCCGGCGAGACGAGCTTTCGCCTCAGGTCGAACACGTCCACCGAGATCGGGTTGGCAAATATGGCGACCGAGCGGCCGCGGTAGAAGAGCGCCGCCTCCGCCAGATCGACGGTTACACCGGGAAGAAACGCCAGGCAGGTGAGCGCGAAGTTCTGTTTCGATTCCTCCGTCTGGAACGCGACGCTGTCGTTCGCCAGCATTCCTTCGCAGATCCGAGCGACAATCTCCTCCGGTAGCGACCGCCAGACGTCCGGGCCCGGCCAGGGGATATGGTTGAAGTGCTGCAGTCGCGCTTCTGGGTGGCGCTGGCGGATGAACAGCGGCGCCAGGTAGAGATGATAGTCGTGCAGCATGACCCGAGGTACCCCGCTCGTCGCAGCGATCTCTTCGTCGACGGCGTCGGCGAAGGCGCGGTTCACCGGCGCGTAGCCCTCCTCCCACGATTGCACGATCTGCTCTTTCAGATTCGCGCGCCCGTCGAGGAGGTGCCAGAGCGAGTGCTGAAGGAACCAGAGGATGGGGTTGCTGAACGTGCGATAGAAGAGATCGTATGAGTGCGAATCCGTGGCTGCGAAGCAGAGGCGATGACCGTGGCCGAACGAAAAATGGCGAAAGCCGTGCCTTACCAGCTCCCGGTCCACCTCGCCCACGGCGCCGACGACCCACGTCAAGTCTTGCCGGCCGAGGATCGTCGAAAGGGCGACAGCGACGCCGCCGCTCGTGGGTCGGCGCGCCAGCGCGTCGCTATCGTCTCGATAATGCTCGAACGGACCGCGATTGCTGACCACGATGAGCGGGCCGGGACGGCCTAGTCGTCGCAAAGAGGTATACGCTGGGTCCCCGGAGTTCACGTCGGCCTCCTTCTGTATGTCGCGGGGAGGGTATCACCGCCAACTTAGCGATACTGACACACACGACCAAACCGAGCGGGCCGGGACAAGAGGGTACAAAAAGGCCGGAGGACCTTGGCTCCGGCCGTCTTGTTTGGAACCAGCCCTCTTTCAGTGGCCTACGAGGTTAGCTGTCGGGTTAGGGCTGAAAGAGACTACCCTCTCGCCTGAGGCGAGTGCACCCCATGCTGCCTTCGGTTCCCCCGTCCCGCCTCTCGCCGCTGACGAGTCGCCTTTGGCGACAGACGAGCTAGGCCCTGTGCTCGTAAACTAACACCGCGACGAAGGTTTGTCAATATTTCAGGTTCAACAGAGGCACTCGCGGGAGGCTAGGCGAGTCCGGCGAAGGCGGTCTTGGCGGCGGCGATCGTGGCGTCGATCTCTTCGTCGCTGTGCGCGGACGACATGAACCCCGACTCGAACTGCGACGGCGCCAGGTAGACGCCACGCTCGAGCATCCCGTGGAAGAAGCGCGCGTAGCGCACGGTGTCGGCGCGGCGGGCGCTCTCGTAGTCGGTGACCGGCGCGTCGACGAAAAAGGGCGTCCGCATCGAGCCGACGCGATTGAGGCGAAGTGGGACGCCGGCGCCCTCTGCCGCGCGTCCGACGCCTTCGACGAGCTTTGCCGAAAGCGTCTCCAGCCGCTCGTAGAAACCCGGCGATTGCAGCGCTCGCAGCGTCGCCAGCCCCGCCGCCATCGCCAGCGGATTACCGGACAGCGTGCCCGCCTGGTAGACGGGCCCCGATGGCGCCAGCATTTTCATGATGTCGCGCCTGCCGCCGTACGCCCCGACCGGCAGCCCGCCGCCGATTATCTTGCCCAGGCAGGTCAGGTCCGGCGTCACGCCGTAGAGCGACTGCGCGCCGCCGTAAGCGACCCGGAAGCCCGTGATCACCTCGTCGAACAGCAGGAGCGCGCTGTCCCGACGCGTTATCTCGCGCAATGACGCCAGGAAGCCCGGCTGCGGCGCCACGACGCCCATGTTGCCCGCCACCGGCTCGACGATGACCGCCGCGATCTTGCCCGCGTGTCGCTCGAACAGCCGCTCGACGCTCTCGACGTCGTTGTAGCGCGCCACCAGCGTCTCCTGTGCGTAGGAGGCCGGCACGCCCGGACTGTCCGGCAGGCCGAGCGTCGCTACGCCCGACCCGGCGCGCACCAGAAGGCCGTCGCCGTGGCCGTGATAACCGCCCTCGAACTTGACGATCTTGTCGCGGCCGGTGAATGCGCGGGCGAGCCGCAAGGCCGACATCGTCGCCTCGCTGCCGGAGTTAACGAAGCGCACTATCTCGATCGAAGGGACGGCTTCGACGATGAGCTGCGCCAGATCGGCCTCCGCCTCCGTCGGCGCGCCGTAGCTCGTGCCACGCTCCGCCGCCTGCCGCACCGCCTCGACGACCGCCGGATGCGCGTGCCCGAGGATTAGCGCGCCCCAGGAACAGACGTAGTCGACGTAGCGGTTGCCGTCGACGTCGAACAGATGCGGCCCTTCGCCGCGGGCGATGACGACGGGCTCGCCGCCGACGGCGCGGAACGCGCGGACGGGGCTGTTCACGCCGCCGGCCAGATAGCGCAGCGAGCGCTGGAATACCTCGTGCGAGCGGTCGTGAGGAAGCGGCATCATTCCCCGTGATTCGAATCGACACGGATCTGTCGCCGAGACTGGAAAGTCTCGGCTACGATAAGATATCGAGAAGGTCGCTTAACGAAGCGATCTCGTGGTCGGGCCGCGGCACGCCTTCCCGCAACGACGAGCCGTCGCGGTTGACCCACGCCACCGGCAGCCCCGCATTCTTCGCGCCGAGCACGTCCGCCGACTGGCTGTCGCCGACATAAAGCACCTCGTGCCGCTGGAAGCCGCTCGCCTCGACGAACGAGTGGAATATCTGCTCGTGCGGCTTGTAGACGCCGGCGCTCTCGGACGTGACGACGAGCTGGAACTCAAGATGCAAGTCGTTCTTCTCCAGGCAGGGCGTCAGGAAGTCATTGTCGGCGTTGGAGAGGACGCCGAGATGGTAACGTGACTTCAGCGTCGCGAGCACCTCGGCCGTCTCGGCGAATGCCGGCGCCTCGGCCAGGCTGTTGCGCACGTGCGCATAGGCGGCGACGCCGTCGCCGAACACGCTTAGCTCGCGGAAGCAGGCCTCGAAATGCTCCGGCCACTCTTCGCTGTAGGGACGAAAGTCGAGCGCCGGGCGCGCGGTAGTCCAGGAAGTGGCTTCGTTGCGCGGGTTCTCGCGGGCGCGGCCCTGCGACGCCATGCGCCGCCAGATGTCCATCCACTTGTCCCAGAGCGTCTTGCCGTCGCAGAGGAGGCTCTGCTGGAGGCAGATCTCGTGATAGGTTCGGATGAACGCCTGGTCGGTGAAGTCGATCAACGTGCCGTAGCAGTCGAAGGCGACGGCGCGGATGCCGTCAGGAGAGGATTTGTTCATGGAGCGTCTTTCCGTCTACGATTGCGGTTCGCGAAGCCAGCGGGCGGCATCCTTCGCGTGATACGTGATAATTATGTCCGCGCCGGCTCGCTTGATCGCCGTCAGCACTTCGAGCACCACGCGCTTCTCGTCGAGCCAGCCGTTCGCCGACGCTGCTTTTATCATAGCGTACTCGCCGCTGACGTTATAGGCGGCCAGCGGCAGGTCGAAACGCCGCCGGGCGCGCGCCAGGACGTCGAGGTAGGCGAGCGCCGGCTTTACCATGACGATGTCGGCGCCCTCGGACACGTCGCTCTCGATCTCGCGCAGCGCCTCGCGGACGTTCGCCGGGTCCATCTGGTAGCCGCAGCGGTCGCCGAACTGGGGTGCGGACTCCGCCGCCTCGCGGAATGGGCCGTAGAAGGCGGAGGCGTACTTGGCGGCGTAGGCCATGATCGGCGTCTGCGCGAAGCCGCCCTCGTCGAGCGCCAGGCGGATGGCGGCGACCTGGCCGTCCATCATCGCGGACGGTGCGACCATGCCGGCGCCGGCCTGGGCGTGCGAGAGCGCCGTCTTGGCGAGCAGCGGCAGCGTCGCGTCGTTATCCACGTCGCCGTTCTTGACGATGCCGCAGTGGCCGTGGCTGGTGTACTCGCAGAGGCAGACGTCGGTGATGACGAGGAGCGCCGGGTCGGCCTGCTTGAGAGCGCGGACCGCCTGCTGGACGATGCCGTCCGGCGCGTACGCCTCCGACGCCTGCTCGTCCTTCGACGCCGGTATGCCGAAGAGGAGGACGGCGGGAATGCCGAGATCACGCAGTTCCCGTGCCTCGACGGGAAGCTGGTCGACGGAGAGCTGCGACTGGCCGGGCATCGACGGGATGGCGTTGCGGACGCCGCTCCCGTGCACGACGAACAGCGGGTAGACGAAGTCCTCCGGCGACAGCCGCGTCTCCCGCACGAGCCGGCGGAGGGCGTCTGTTCGCCTGACTCGTCGGAGTCGCCCGAATTCACCGGTCATGGGTCCTCGTCCGAGTCGGCGTCCGCGTCCGCATCTGGATTCTCCTTGGCCTTGCGTTCCTTGTCGTGCGATACGCGCCGATAGAGATCTGCGCTCCTGTAGTCGAGTTCGTAGACTGCGTTCAGAAGGTCCTCCATCACGGATATTGCCAGTGCCAGATCCTTGCGGCGGGGGCGCTCCAACTCGTGCAGTGCCCTGTTGCCCAAGAACCGAAACCCATGCAGGTTCTTGACGATACTCTCCGGCACGCTCGATCTCAGTGCATCAATCTTTCGAGCCAGGGGAAGAGAGCGGCTCGATGGTTCCCTGTCAAGGCATATGGCTTCGAGGAGCGCTCGAAGTCCGGCTGAACAGAGTACGTCCGCTTCCATATTGAATGTCCGAATGATTTCATCATAGATTAGGTCCAGTTGCTCCGGTATGTTCTCGTACTCCTTCTTCTTGGCCTCTCCAGAGGAACGCTGAGGGTACAGCGTGACGTCCGGCTCGTACCCGCCGCCCACTGGCAGTTCAATGCTGTATATCCAAGATCGGCTGAGCACAACCTCCTCGCAGCCCAGGCATTCCCAAATGCCCCAAGTGCCTTCCACCCACTCATCCTCGTCCTCGTAGCGCTTCGTGAAAACCGCCCGCTGAACGTGGCGGGTTTTCTGCTGACACGAATTACAGAAGAACCTCTCAACATTGCCATCTACGCCCTTCATGGCGTCCTCATTCTTTCCGGTGCAGCCAGCGGCCCATCGATTGGTGCTGTGGCGCCTCCACGTCGACGTGCGGGCCCGCGCGACGCGCCGTGGCCGCCGTTCACGGCTCCTTCCTCTTCGTGCCACTGGCAATGTACACCAGCCCGCCCGCATAGTCACGTCGCGAAACGTCTTCCAGAAGGGCGGGTAGCTCCTCCCACGCCTTCCGGTCGAGGTGGACAACGCCGACGCCGGACAGGGCCACCAGCGGCGTCAGGGCCCTGGCCCACAGGGCAGAGCCGCGCTTGGGCTCCAGCAACACGAGCCGTCCGCCGGGCTTGAGGACGCGCACCGCCTCCGTTATCGCCGTGCGGAAGTCGGGAATAATCGCCATGGCGTACGAACAGAGCACGGCGTCACAACAGCCGGCGGCGAGTGGCAGGTTCGTGGCGTCGCCTTCGACGAGGGTGGCGTTTCCCCAATGATTGCGATCTGCCCTTCGACGAGCGCGCTTGAGCATGGGACGGGTGATGTCCGTTCCAACGATTCTGCCCTTGGGGCCGACCCGCTCGATGATGTGGCTGAAGTTGAGACCCGTGCCGCAGGCCAGGTCCAGCACCGTGTCCCCCGCGTCAGGCTGCAGGGCATCGAGTGCGGGCTTCCGCCAGCGCAGGAACGTACCGACGCGAAGGTCGTATATGCTGGCTACCAGGCTGTAGAGACGGCGGACTCTGCGCTGCTCCTTCGCGGTCCCGCCCTTCATTGCGACAGACGACTTGCTAACACCGCCGGCAAGCCTTCGATTGTGTGCTCCGGTGCCTCGACATCCACACGCAGGGCCGCGCGACGCGCTGTCGCCGCCGTCACCGGCCCAATGCAGGCGATCAGCGGCTTCTCCAGCGGTGTCCTATCGCCGTCAAGCATCTTCAGCAGGTTGCGCACCGCCGAAGAGCTGGCAAACGTCACGATGTCGACCTCGCCGGCGCGCAACTGGGCCAGCGCCTCAGCGTCGACCTTTTTCGGCACGGCGGCGCTGTACAGCGGCACCTCGTCGACCGTCGCGCCCAGCCGCTCCAGCCCGGTGACCAGCGCTCGGCGGGCGCCGCGGGCCCGCGGCCAGAGAACGCGCTGCCCCATCACACCGCGCTCTGCCAGCGCCTCGACGACGCCTTCCGCCAGGAAGCGCTCCGGCACGAGGTCGGCGTGAACTCCGTGGCGGCTGAGCGCTATCGCCGTCGCGGGGCCGATGGCACAGACGCAGGCGCGACCCAATGCGCGGGCGTCCTTCTTGCGACGCCGCAGCTTATCGAAGAAGATGTCGACGCCGTTGGCGCTGCTAAAGATGACCCAATCATATTCGCCGGCGTCGAGGCCCGCTAGGGAGCGGCGCAGCGCTTTCTGGTCAATGCGTCGGACGATCTCGATGGCGGGCAATTCTATCGGCTCCGCGCCCGCCTCGGCCAGGGCGTGCGAGAGGACGCCGGCCTGCTCAGCGGCGCGAGTCACTAGGACGCGCTTGCCGAAGAGGGGACGGTTGTCGAACCAGCGCAGCTTGTCGCGCAGGCGAACGACGGGCCCGACGATGGTGACCAGCGGCGGCTCGAGGCCGGCCTCGGCGACGCGCTTCGCCAAATCGGAAATGGTTACCGCGATTACTGCCTGATCCGGCGTGGTTCCCCAGCGTACAACGGCGGCAGGCTCATCCGGCGATCGGCCGCATTCGGAGAGAAGTCTCATGATCTCGCCCAGATTCGAGCCGCCCATCAAAATAACCAGCGTATCCGCGCTTTTCGCGATGCGCTCCCAGTCGACCGCGCTCTCCGGCTTATCGGGGTCCTCGTGGCCCGTCACCACCGTGAACGACGACGACAGGCCGCGATGCGTCACGGGGATGCCGGCGTAAGCGGGCGCCGCAATGGCCGACGATACGCCGGGTACGATCTCGAACGGAATGCCGGCGTCGGCGAGCGCTTCTGCCTCCTCGCCGCCGCGCCCGAAGACGAACGGATCGCCGCCCTTTAGCCGGACCACCCGTTTGCCCTCGCGCGCCTTCGCGACGAGCAGTTCGTTTATCTGCTGCTGGCTGAAGCCGGAGTCTGTTTTGTCATTCGGATGCTTGCCGACGAAGATGCGCTCCGCGTTCGCCGGCGCCAGATCGACCAGGCGACGGCTGACCAGGCGGTCGTAGACGACCACCTCCGCGCGCGACAGCACGTCGACGCCAGCGACCGTTATCAGTCCCGGATCGCCGGGTCCCGCGCCGACAAGCCAGACACGTCCGCTCATGGCGACAGCTCCTCGAGGATGTCCGACGCTCCTTTAGCGAGCAGGCTCTTCGCCAGCCGCTCCCCCAGCGACTCCGCGTCGTCGGGATCGCCGCTTATCTCGCCGCGGACCGCGTGTTGGCCGCGCAGGTCGACGACGAGGCCCTGCAACCGGAGTTCGCTCTTCTCGATGACAGCGTACGCCGCGACCGGAACGCGGCAGCCGCCGCCGAGCCGCTCAAGGAACGCCCTTTCCGCCGTGGTGGCCGCGCGCGATTCGAAATCGTCGACGGTGGACGCGGCGTCCCGCGCTTCGGCATCGTCGCCCCGCGTCTCGACCGCCAGCGCCCCCTGCCCGGGCGCCGGCAGCATCGCTTCCAAAGCAAACAGCTCCGAAGCGGCGTCCAGCCGGCCCAACCGCGCCAGCGCCGCCGCAGCGACGATTATCGCCTCCATCTCCCCTGATTCGACCTTCGCCAGGCGCGTGTCCACGTTGCCACGGACGGGCACCGGCTTCAGGTCCGGCCGGAGGAGCCGCAACTGCGCGGCGCGGCGCACGCTACCCGTGCCGATGCTGGCTCCCTTGGAAAGCTGTGCCAGAGTGCGACCCCCGGCGGCCACCAGCGCGTCGCGCGGGTCCTCGCGACGGGTCACCGCGGCCAGAATCAGGCGATGATGCAGCGCTGTCGGGAGGTCCTTCAGGCTGTGGACCGCGATGTCGATTTGACCGCTGAGGAGCGCCTCTTCGAGCTCCTTTGTGAATACGCCTTCGCCGGCGATCTCGGAGAGCGGTTGCGGACGCCGGTCGCCTGTGGTGCGGACGACGCGAATGTCGAAGCGATGGTTCGGGTGGCTCTGCTGCAGCGCCGCGACTACTTCGTCCGTCTGTCGGCGGGCCAGCCGGCTGCCTCGCGTCCCTACGATCAGCGTCCTGCCCGTCGTCACGTCAGGGGTCCGTCTTGTCCAGGCGGGTCACCGCCTCGTCGGTGCCGAACAGCTCTCGCGCCGCCTCGATGACGGCCGGGCCGCCGGCCTTCGCCTTCAAGCGCGAGATCGGTCGGTGGAGGAGCTTCTTGACGATGGCCGCCGAGAGGCTTTCGATGCGCTGCTTCTCCTCGTCCGAAAGGTCCGGCAGGCGAGCCAGCGTCTTCGCGACCTCCGCGCGGCGTATTCTCTCCGCGTAGCGACGCATCGCGCTGATCGTCGGTACGACGGCCAGCGAGCGCGACCATTCGAGGAAGCGCTTTGCCTCCTCTTCGACGATCGCTTCGACCGCCGCCGATTCCTTCTGCCGCGCCCGGCGATTGGCCTCGGCCACCGACTGCAGGTCGTCAATGTCATACAGGTACACGCCGTCGAACTCGCGCACCGCCGGCTCCACGTCCCGCGGCACCGCGATATCGATGAGCAGCAAAGGCGAACCGTTCCGCCGCGACATGACCTGGCTCACCAGCGCGCGGTCAATAATGAACGAGGGCGACCCCGACGACGTTATGACGATGTCCGAGCTCGCCAGCGCCTCGCCCAGACGGTCGATAGGGACCGCCTCGCCGGACAGCTCCGACGCCAGTTGCTCGGCGCGCTCCAGACGGCGGCTTACCACCAGCGTCCGCCCGACGCCGCAGTCCTGTAGAGCGTGCGCCGTCAGCTTGCCCGCCTCGCCGGCGCTGATGACCAGCGCACAGCGCTTCGCGAGGTCGCCCAGCGTCTTTCGCGCCAGGGCGACGGCTGCCGCGCTCACCGATAGCCCGTGGCGGCCGATCTCCGTCTCGCTGCGGGCGCGCCGGCCGACGCGAATGGCCGAGTGGAAAAGTCGCGCCAGGTAAGGGTTCGTCGAATGGGCGTCCGTCGCGGCGATGAAGGCGGCGCGCACCTGCCCGAGAATCTCCGCCTCGCCCAAGACCTGCGATTCGATGCCGGCGGTGACGCGGAACAGGTGGCGGACGGCGTCGGCGTCCTGATAGAAATGGAAACGGTCATCGAACAGCCCTTCGGCCAGCCCTTTCGCCTCCGTGAGGAAGGAGAGCATCTGCTCCGGCACGTCGCGGCCGCGCGGCGCGTCGACGTACAGCTCCGTTCGGTTGCAGGTCGAAAGGATGACGCCGCTGCCGAGCTCCCGTCGCAGCCCCGCGAGCGCGCGCTCGACCTCCTCAGCGCAGAACGCGAAGCGCTCCCGCACCGCGACCGGCGCCGTCTTCTGGTTAATCGTTGCTAGGTACAGCAAGCCGCTTAGGCCTCCGACGTTCGATTCATGCCTTTAGCTGCGCTCCGGCGCCTAGCGACGCAAGCAGCCTCGCCCGCGCCTCGTCGAAGCGTCCGTCCGCTATGAGCTCCAGCAGGCGGGCGTCGATGCTCCGCTGCCACGCCTCTGGCGCGACCGAGACGCCGCGCTCGCGCAGTTCGACCCGCACGTCGGCGAGAAGCTGCGCCAGCCGCTCGAAGTCCTCCGACAGGTACGTCTCCAGCTCCTGCCGCAGCCAGCGGGCAAGCGCCGGACTGAGGCCGCCCGTCGATATCGCGAGAACGACGTCGCCGCGGCGGATGACCGACGGCACGATGAAGTCGCAGAGCGCCGGCTGGTCGACGACATTGACGAAGACGCCGCTCCGGCGCGCGTCCAGTGCCACTCGCTCGTTCGTCGCCGCGTCGTCGGTTGCCGCGATGACGACGGTGTATCCCTTCAGATCGCCGCTCTGGTACTGCCTGGCGGTGTGCTGGATGCGTCTTTCCGCCTTCAGCCTGTCGATCTCCGGATCGAGCGACACGCTGACGACGCTGACGGAAGCGCCGGCGGCCAGCAGCCCCTCGACCTTGCGCGCCGCCACCTGCCCGCCACCGACCACCAGGCAGCGTCGCCCCTTCATCTCCAGGAACAGCGGATAGTAGGCCATTTTCCTTACGGTCCCGCCTGAGCCGGCGCCTCTTCCGGCGCCATGTTCAGCTCGGCGTCGGTCATGTAGCAGGCGGGGTCCTCCATCCAGAAGTCGCCGAAATAGGACTCGGCGCGCGCCCGCAGGTTGCCGTTGCAAATGTCGAAATAGCCGCAGCGGGCACAGCGACCTTTCACCTGGCCGCGACGGTGTCTGAGCGCGGCGAGAACGGGGTCGCTTTCGTCCGTCCAGATCTCGCTGAAGGGACGCTCGCGGACGTTGCCGAAGGTGTGGCTGCCGCTGAACTGGTCCGCGTGCACGTTCCCCAGCGGGTCAATGTTGCCGATCGCTATCCCCGACTGGTTGCCGCCCTGCCAGCGCAGCATCTGGAGCACCTCGTCGGCGCGCTGCGGCTCCATCTCGCGCACCGTCTGATAGAGGTAGACGGCGTCGGTGTGGTTGTCGACGGTAAGGACATCCTTGGTGTTGCCGCGCCGGGCCAAGTCCAGCGTCCGCGCGAAGATCAGGTCGACGGCGGCGCGCGTGTCGGCGTGCGACAGGTCGAACTTGACGATGCGGTCGCCGCGGCCGGCGTAGGCGAGGTGATAGAAGCAGACGCGCGGAATGTCCTCGCTCTCCACCAGGTCGAATATCTCCTTCAAGTGCGCGAAGCTGAACTGAGTCAGCGTGACGCGCAGGCCAACGCGCAGGCCGGCGTCTTTGCAGTTGCGGATGCCCTGCATCGCCTCCTGGAAGGCGCCGATCATGCCCCGAAAACGGTCGTGGACCGGCTGCGGGCCGTCTATGCTGATGCCGACGTAGGAGAGGCCGAGCTTCTTCATCTCGTCTGCGACACCGCGAATGAGAAGCGTGCCGTTCGTCGAGAGCACGCTGCGGATCCCGTGCATCTGCGCCCGCTCGATAAGCTCCGGCAGGTCGGGTCGCAGCAGGGGCTCGCCGCCGCTGAACAGAATGACCGGCACGCCGAACGCTGCCAGGTCGTCGATGACGGCTTTCGCCTCAGCCGTCGTGAGCTCGCCCTCAAAAGCGCGGTCGAAGGAGTCGCTGTAGCAGTGGGCGCAGTGCAGGTTGCAGCGCCGCGTCACGTTCCAGGCGATGACCGGCTTCTTGTCCTCCGAGTAGTGCAGCAGGTGCGGCGGCAGCTCGCCGGAAAGCCGCCCGAAGCGCAGCGCGTCGCCGGGCGTGACGGTGCCGCACAAGAGCCTTGTGACCCCTAACATCCAGATATCCTCTGAAGAGTAACTCTGAACTTGAATTCGCTATCATTATTATGACATGGCCGTAGACAGGAAGTATACTGACTAGCCAGGAGGCTGGCGGCGAAGCCTGCCATTGAAAGCCGCATCGCCGCCGACTAGACTGGCGCTTGACAGGGACGGCGAGGCAGCCAAGCGGAAGGAGCGGCACCATGGCTGAGCAGCAGATAGGGGTCATCAACGAGTTCTTCGCCCGGATCAACGTCGCCGGCATCGAGCTCAGCGACACGCTGCGGGTCGGCGATACGATCCACGTCAAAGGGCACACAACGGACCTGGAGCAGACGGTGGACTCAATGCAGATCGACGGCGTGGGGGTCGAGGAGGCAAAGCCCGGCCAGGCCGTGGGAATCAAGGTGAAGGACCGCGTGCGCCACGGCGACCACGTCTACAAGGTCACCTAGGCCGCGGCTGGGCTATTCTTCCTCCTCGCCCTCGGTCCCGTCCAGGCGGACGGCGTTCTCGATCTCCTCGGGCGTCAGGCCTTCCAGGATCTCGTCCGGCGATTCGCCGCGACGCTGCCGCCGCGCTATCGCGATGCCGGCCAGAAGCACCGCGCCGGTGGAGAGAACAGCCGCCGGTCCGGCAAGGCGGCTGTAGCGCTTCCGCAGCTCGGGAAACTTGTCGAGCGCCTTGTGCGCCAGCCCCAGGGCGTCGTTAGTCAGACCGTCCGGCTGCTCGCCGACGACCGGTTGCTCCCAGATGTCGTCATCAGGAGCTGATTCCATCACTTGGTCCATATAGGTCACTATCCCTGCTCCTTCTCCCCCACTGCGTCGATCTTCTTCAGCAGGTTCGCCATTCGCACGGCCGTCATCACGGCGTCGTAGCCTTTGTTGCCGTGCGCGCCGCCGGCCCGCTCGACCGCCTGCTGAAGCGTGTCCGCGGTGATAACTCCGAAGGCCACCGGCACGCCCGTCTTCAGCGCCACCCGCGCGATGCCTTCCGCCGCCTGCCCGGCTACGTAGTCGAAATGAGGCGTCTCGCCGCGGAGGACGCATCCCAGGCAGACGACCGCCTGATACCGGCCTGTTTCGGCGAAACGTTTCGCCGCCAGCGGCAACTCGAAGGAGCCCGGCACCCAGGCGACGTCGACGGCGTTGTCGTCGACTCCGCATTTCGTCAGTGCTTCCCTGGCACCGGCGAGCAGCTTCTCGGTCAGGGCCTGGTTGAACCGGGAAACAACAATGGCCAGGGACAGGCCGCTGGCTCCCGGCTCCCCTTCCAGGACTCGCGACAATCGTCACCGCCTAATACTGGCCGTCACCTTCGATTATACCCTCTGCGTCGAGGAGGTGTCCCAACTTTGTGCGCTTTGTTTCCAGGTAGCGCATGTTGAACGCGTTGGGCTCGACGATGATGGGCACGCGCTCCACGACCTTCAGGCCGTAGCCTTCCAGGCCGGCGCGCTTGGCCGGGTTGTTCGTTAAGAGCCGCATCTCGTGGATGCCGAGGTCGACGAGGATCTGCATGCCTATGCCGTAGTCGCGGCGGTCTGCGGGGAAACCGAGGGCGTGGTTGGCCTCCACCGTGTCCATCCCTTCATCCTGAAGGGCGTAGGCGCGCAGCTTATTGTGCAGCCCGATGCCGCGGCCTTCCTGGCGCATGTAGAGCAACACGCCGCGGCCCTCTTCGCCGATGCGGCGCATGGCCAGGGCGATCTGTTCGCCGCAGTCGCAGCGCAGGCTGCCGAAGACATCGCCGGTCACGCACTGACTGTGAACGCGCACCAGCGCCGGCTCCGGCGTCGTGACGTCCCCGAGGACCATCGCCAGATGCTCGTCCGGGTCGATCATGCTCTTGAAGGCGATGGCGCGGAAGTGCCCGTAAGGCGTCGGCAGAAGCGTTTCGGTGACGCGCTCGATCAGCCGGTCCTTGCGGAGTCGGTACGTTATCAGATCGTTCACGCTGATGATCTTCAGCCCGTGACGGGAGGCGAAGCGCTTGAGGTCGGGTAGCCGGGCCATAGTGCCGTCCTCGCGCATGATCTCGCAGCAGACGCCTGCCGTTCCCAGTCCCGACAGGCGGCAGAGGTCGACGGTTGCCTCCGTCTGGCCGGCTCGCACCAGGACGCCGCCGTCGCGGGCCCGTAGCGGGAACGTGTGCCCCGGCATCACCAAATCCTCGGGGGCGCTGCTGGGATCGACGAGCACCTGCACGGTTCGCGCCCGGTCGGCCGCTGATATGCCGGTCGTGACGCCCTTGCGCGCCTCTACCGACACGGTGAAGCCGGTGCCAAAGTGGGAATCGTTCTTGCCGACCATCAGGGGAATCCGCAACTCATCGAGGCGCTCGCCGCTCATGGCGATACAGATGAGGCCGCGGGCATAGCGGGCCATGAAATTGATCGCGTCGGCGTCGACAAACTGAGCGGGCAGCGTCAGATCGCCTTCGTTCTCTCGGTCCTGGTCGTCGACGATGATTACGAACCGCCCCCGCTGGTACTCTTCGATTGCCTCCTCGATTGAGGAAAGCTCGCTATGGGCTTTTCGGGCCACTTCTGCCTCCGCTATGCTTGCCCCCGCTCCGCCAGCAGTTGCTCGACGTAGCGGGCGATGATGTCCGTCTCCAAGTTTACTGCATCGCCGACTTTTCGGCGAGTGAGGTTCGTGTTCGCCTGCGTGTAGGCGACCAGCGACACGACGAAGGAAGCGGCGTCGCGCTCCACCACCGTCAGGCTGACGCCGTCGACGGCGATTGGTCCTTTGACGACGACGTAGCGCATGAGCTCAGGCGGCGCCGCGTATCGCGCCAGGATGGCATCCGCTTCCGGCGTAAGCGACAGCAGTTGTCCCGTCCCTTCGACAACACCGCGCACCAGGTGGCCGCTCAGTCGGCTGGCAAGCGTAAGCGAGCGCTCCAGGTTCACCGCGTCGCCCTTCGCCAGGCCGCCGAGGTTACTGCGGCGATAGGTCTCCGGCATGACGTGGAACGTGAAGCACTCCTCGTCCATGTGCGCGACAGTGAGGTCGACGCCGTTGATGGCTATGCTGTCGCCGAGGTTCGTGCCCCAGAGCGTGCGCCGCGCCTCGATGATCAGCTTGCCGCCGCCGCTCTCCCTGACGACGCCCACCTCTTCGATGATGCCTGTGAACATAGATCGCCTCCCTACGTACGAGGATCTTCTCGCGGAGGGTAGCCCGTGACCAGCACGTCCTCGCCGAGACGCTCCACGCTCACCTCGACCAGCCGCAGCGCCTCCGCCATGCGCTCGGCGCCGCGTCCCGCAACGGCCGCCGGCGCGTCCTTGCCGCCGATGACCAGCGGCGCTATCACCGCATGCACCTTGTCGACCAGGCCGGCGTCGAAAAAGCTTCCGAGCAGCTCGCCGCCGCCCTCGACCAGCAGGCTGAGCAGTTGCCGCTCCCCCAGGGCGCGCAGCAGCTCCTTCGGGTCGACGCGACCGTCGCGCTCCGGCAGGATCAGCACCTCCGCTCCAGCCTCCGCCATCTGCCGGCGCCAGACCGCGCTCGACGCCGACGTCGTCGCCAGAAGCGCCCTTCCCGGGCCGTCGAGAACGCGGGCCGTCACCGGCGTGCGGCCGCGACTATCGGCGACGATGCGCAGCGGCTGCCGCTCGGCATCGGTGCCGCCGGGCCGCGCCGTGAGCTGCGGGTCGTCGATGAGCACCGTTCGGACGCCGACCATGATGGCGTCGATCTTCGTTCGCAGTTGGTGACTCCACTCGCGCGTCTCCGGCCCGCTCACCCAGCGCGAATCGCCGCTCGTGGCCGCGATCTTGCCGTCCAGGCTCATCGCCCACTTGGCGATGACGAAGGGTAGGCCCGTAAGACGCTGCTTGATGTAAGCCTCGTTGATGCGCCGCGCCTCTGCTTCGCCCTCGCCGGCGTGGACGACGATGCCGGCGTCTCGCAGCTCCTGCGCGCCGCGGCCGCGGCCCTGCTCGTCGGGGTCCTCGATCGAAAAACGTACTTCACGGACGCCCGCTTCGATGATCGCCTTCGTGCAGGGCGGCGTGCGACCGTATTGGCTGCACGGCTCCAGCGTAACGTACAGCGTGGCGCCGCGCGCATCCGGTCCCGCCTGCTTGATGGCGACGATCTCCGCGTGCGGACCCCCGGGCGGCTGCGTATGGCCTTTGCCGACGATGCATCCGTCCTTGACCAGCACCGCGCCGACGGCCGGATTCGGGCTCGTCGTGCCCAGCGCCTGGTGAGCGAGTTCGAGGGCGCGCGTCATGTAGTCCATCGTTCCCGAATTCCTATCCCATGCCCCAGCCTTCAGGCTGGGGTGGCATTTCACACCCGTATGTTGGCTAATGAGAGGGAATCATGCCCAATCTTGAGCCGCCGGCCCGCGCGTATTCTACCTAAGATCGGTCTTTGAAGTCCTCGTGGATGCGACTCGGGGTCGGCTGCTGCTGGCCCTGGTACTTGCTGCCCAGCCCGGGCGACCCGTACGGCCGCTCCACCGGCGTCGACAGGCGCAGGAACGATATCTGGCAGACCTTCATGCCGGGATACAGAGCGACGGGCAGCGGCGACGCATTCGACAGCTCCAGCGTCAGCTTGCCGCTGAAGCCCGGGTCAACGTAGCCGGCCGTCGCGTGCACCAGCAGGCCCAAACGCCCCAGCGAGCTGCGGCCGTCAAGGCGGGCGACGAGGTTGTCCGGCAGACTGATCGTCTCCAGCGTGTTCGCGAGGACGAGCTCGCCCGGCGCGATGACGAACGGCTTGCCCTCCTCGACTTCGACGAGCTCCGTGCAGTCGTCGCAGGGCTCGCGGACGTCGATCTGGGTGCGCGCGCCGGTCTTGAAGACGCGAAAGAGGCGGTCGAGGCGGAGGTCGACGCTGGAGGGCTGGATGGCGTTATCGCTCAGCGGCTCGATGCGCAGCCGGCCGCTGGCCAGTTCGTCCCGAATAGACCTGTCGCTGAGAACCAAGGTTCCCTCCGGGTTTAGCGGGGAAAGCCAGGGGCGGTTTTGACCTTCTCTATCTGGTCGGCGTGGTCGCGGGCGTGCACGTAGACGAACGCCGCCCACTCCTTGCACGTCAGGTCGCCGAAGAACGGGTGATACGCTATCGCCTTCGAGGCCGGGCCTTCCGGAATCGCCCTTACCGCCGCCCGCATGTCATCGAACGACTGCGCGACGCCGCGACGCAGCTCGGCCAGCGTCTTCGGCGCCGTGTCGACAGGCGGATTTGCCATCTTGGCGCTGACGTTTTCGGCGGCGGCCAGCGCTGTGACCAGCCGTGCCGTGCCGCGCATCGACGCATCGACATGCCGGAGCACGTCCGCGACGCACCATTCGCCGGGCTCGGGACAGAACTGCGCCTGCGATTCGCTCACGCCTTCCAGCGAGCGGTCGATCCATCCCTCCGCGCGGTCGACAAGCTCCAGCAGTTCCGCCGCCGGCTTCGACGCCTGATGCCTCAGGTAGCCGACCACCTGCTGCCTGGTCTCGTCCGATATCGTCTCTTGGTGCTCCCGATTCTCTTGCATTTGGCGCTCGCCTCCTTCGGCCCGTCCCGCGAATCTTCATCATTCTATCACGCGCCGGCCGCCATCTCTCAGACCCTCTTCACTCGCGGCCGCCCACGGGTCGCTATACTTGATTTGTGGGCATCTGCCGAAGAGCCGCAGATGCAAAAGGGAGGTGGAACGATGCCACGATCAATTAGAGAAGAAGTTCGTCTTGCCAGCACATTGGGGAAGTCCGCGAAGCGCGCGCCGTCGATTTTCAAGAAGGTGCGCGAAAAGGCGGTGGAGACGTATCACGGCGAAGAGGATCGAGTCCAACGCGTCAAGGCGGCACTCAAGCGCCAACCCGAGAAGGAGGGCGACCGCGGAGTAGAAAAGGCGAAGACAACGTCCGCCGCGCGTCCGAAACGCGGCACGACGCCTTCGCGCTCAACCGGCCAGTCGCGACCGCGCAGTGGCGGCACGTCGGCGGGCAGCCGGAGCCGGCAGGGCAGTCGGCGATAAGCGCCGTCACAACGAGTCGAGAGAGCCATCTCTGGCGGTGGCTCTCTTCGCATATTGGTGGCCTTCCGCCCGTTAACCTTTTCCCCGAGAGAACGTTGTAACAATGCACTGAAAAAACGCGCTTGCGCCCCTGTTTGGCCTTGACAATCGTGAAGGCGGCGGCTAGTCTATAGCTCCGCGCGCTTGAAGGAAAGGGATAGAGGCGGTATGGGAGACTTCGAACCTTCAGGCAAGACCGCAAGCCCGGGCTTCTCTGTGCTGGAGCGCCAGATCACCCGACGCCGGCTTCTCGCTCTCTCCGCGATGGCCGGCGCCGCCGCTGTAACCGCCAGTTGCCTTCCGCCGGTCGAACCGATTGACCAAAAGAAGGTCCTTCCGGCTACCCACCTGGCCTGGGCCTGGCAGTTCAGCACCGACGGCACGCCGCAGAAGCTGGCCTCCGTTCTCGCCCAATACGACCTCGGGATCATCCTCAAGACGCACAACGGAACCCGCTGGATGGGCGATTGGGACAAGTCCGCTCAGGCCGTGACCGGTCCCGCCCAGGTGCAAAATCTGGCGAACTACTTCGAGAGCAACGGCGTCCCGTTCCACGCCTACTGCGTCCTGAACGGCCTCGATCCGATGACTGAGGCGCAGATGTGCGCGCAGGTCGTCAGCGCCGGCGCCCGCAGCATCGTCATTGACCTCGAGCCGTGGGCGGGCTACTGGGCGGGCACGCCTCAAACCGCCGCGGCCTTTGCGAAGGAGTTCCGGCGCCAGCAGCCGAACGGCGTCGTCAGCCTTTGCGTCGAGCCGCGACCCTGGGTGATGCCACGCATCCCGATGGCCGAGTTCGCGTCGATAGCGCAGATCATCGCGCCGATGGTCTACTGGGAGACGTTCAACACTTCCGAGAACGTCAACGCCTTCAAGACGGCCGGCTTCGATCCCGGCCAGCGTGGCATGTGCCCTGAGTTCCTCCTCAATGTCTCCAGCAGCATGTTCAGCAGCTACGTCCTTCCCATACAGCCCGTCGGCCAGGGCGACTCGACGCTTGACGCCTGGGTCGCCTTCCTTACCCGCGCCTATGCCCTTGGAATGGGCTGCGTCTCCGCCTGGCGCTACGGCGTCACCAACACCGCCGTTTGGCCGCTGCTCAAGGCGAATCCCCCCGGCTCGCAGATCGTGGCGCCCACGCCAACCGCCTCGCCTACCGTCGCGCCGAAGTTCCACAATGGCTCCCGCGCCAAGGTCGTTAACACCGGCTCCTGCCTCAACGTCAGAGACGCGCCGTCGGAATACGCAAACATCGTCGGCTGTCTGTCCGACGGGACGACAGTCACCATCAAGGACGGCCCCGTCGATGCCGGCGGTTACCGCTGGTGGCTCGTCCAGACGAGCACCGTTAAAGGCTGGGCCGCGGAGACGAACTCGTACGGTATACCCTGGCTGAAGTAGCCAACAGCCATGGCCCTACAGTCGCGGCCTCGACACGAACTCGTTGCCCGACAGGTAGAACCGCAGCTTTCGGTCCTTCCACGCCTTCGCGTAAGCAACGCCCACTCTCCGCGTGGCCACAATCTGCGATGCCCTGATCCTCTCGCCCCTGTCCTCTATCCAGATGAGGTCGCCGCAGAGGTCGACGCCGTTCAGACTGCCGTCGGCGCCGAGGGCGCGCGTCAGCCGCGCCGGCCCGGAGGCGAGCAGCCGGCCGTCCTTGCCGCCGCGGTTCGCCCTCATCTCTTCGACGCCTTCCACCGGCTCCAGCGCCCGCAGCAGGACTGCGCCGGCGCTGCCTTCCGTCTCGGTCACCACGTTCATCATCCAGAACAGACCGTAGATGAAGTACACATACAGGTGCCCGCCCGCCCCGAACATCACTGCTGTGCGCCTCGTCCGGCCGCGGGAGGCATGGGACGCCGTGTCCCGCACGCCGAGGTACGCTTCCGTTTCGACGATCTTGCCGGCCAGCCGCTTTCCCGCCCGCTGGTAGACCACGTACTTGCCGAGAAGCTCCCTCGCGACCGTACGAGCGTCGCGCTCGTAGAAGGGACGTTGGAGCTTATCGTGGAATTCCTGCCCGGAGTTCATGTTTCCCCTGATGTCGCATCCACCGGCTAACTGGAGTATAGTCTCTGTCATCGATCGGGGGGCAACCATGACCACACACGGTCTTCCTGCGGATCGAGAAGAATGGGCAGGCTTGTACGCTGCCTTCGCCATCCTGCGTAAGGATACGGAGAGGGCGCTTTCAGCCTGGCAGGTGACGGTACCGC
>JBEKXP010000008.1:0-26754 GCA_049511815.1 Dehalococcoidia bacterium | reverse complement strand
AGCCCGCGTAACTATCTTCGGGCGTAGCGAGGGATGATCATGGACGAGACAGCTCGCCTATCCGTTACACCTTCGTCCACGACAACCTGGAACTAAGGGGAGGTGATGCCAGTTTCAAAAACGGTTGACCTTAATCCTTCAACAATTAAGAGACCACAACAAGCACCCATAGGAGGAAACAAAGTGAAAATCAAGATTGGAATCGCTCTTCTTGCGGCCGCCATTGCTGCAGGAGCGGCAATAGCCGCCTTCGCGTTCTTCACGAACAACGGCGCGGGCAACGGCACCGCCAAAGTCGGTACGTCGTCAGATATCGTACTGAGCGGCGGCCCGGCCGACTTGCTCTACCCGGCGGGCGCTGACGTCGACGTAACGGTGACAATCGACAACTCCGCGGGCGGCGGCGCACAGCTCGTCGGCACGATCAGCGGGACCGTTGAGGACCAGGTTGTCGGTTTGGATACCTGCCTCGGTTCTTGGTTCGAGGTCGATAGCATCGACTACAATACCACCGTGGCCCCGGGAGCTACCGTCACCGCCCCTACCAAGATGCGAATGGTTGACTCCGGCACCAACCAGGACGTGTGCAAGGGTCTCACGATGGTCATCGACTGGTCGAGTAACTAAGTAAAAGCGCATGGAGGGGCGGGGATGCCCCGCCCCTCCGCCAGGATCTTGCTGGAAGCTGTTGGCTGATGGTAGCACGGTGAGACTGAGGCGAATTTGATGGCAGGGCTGATCAAGGGGACGGCGCGGAACAAGTGGCTTGGGCTGCTGGCAGCGCTCTGTGTCCTTGGCGTTGGGATTGCTTTCTGGACGGGGATCGCTCTGGCGGGACCCTCGGTGCCGACGCCGTCGATCAGCTCCAAGCCCGCG
Organism: Dehalococcoidia bacterium; assembly: GCA_049511815.1. GTDB lineage: Bacteria > Chloroflexota > Dehalococcoidia > DSTF01 > JALHUB01 > JALHUB01. The sequence goes on along the minus strand of JBEKXP010000008.1, from coordinate 25,878 downwards.
AACCCGACGAACCAGACGTCGGCGTCGTTCACGTATACGGACTCCCAGAGCATCACCCGCTTCGAGTGCAAGCTCGATGCCGGCGCCTTCGCGGCCTGCGGCACCACGCGGCCGAGCACGAAAACGTACAGCGGGCTCGCCGCCGGATCACACACCTTCCAGGTCCGGGCCGTTTCCGGCTCCTCGACGAGCTCCGCCGCTTCGTACACGTGGACAATCGACCTGACGGCGCCGACGGTTGTCTCCATCAACCGAGCGGACCCGAACCCGACGAAGGCGAACCCGCTGCACTGGACGGTGACGTTCAGCGAGCCGGTGAAGAACGTCGTGGCGGGCAACTTCGGCCTGGTGACGAGCGGCCTGGGCGGGACGGCGCCGACGGTCAACTCAGTGGCGCCCGTTGGTTCCGCGCCTACAGCAACCTGGACGGTGACGGCGGCGACGAACGGCACCACAGGAGCGAACAATGGCTCGGTTGGCCTGAACCTGACGAGCAAGGGAACTTCGCCGAATCAGGTCCAGGACGCAGCCGGCAACGTGCTCGGCGGCTCGCCGCCCATCGCCGGCCAGGCTTACACGTTCGACACCACGAAACCGGTGGTCACGTCGATTAGCCGGGACGACCCCTCGCCGACGGACGCGTATTTCGTGTCATGGACGGTGACGTTCAGCGAACCCGTAGTTGGTCTCAACCTCCTGAACTTCTCGCTCGTTCAGTCGGGCCTGACGGGCCTTCCGCTCCAGATCGACGTGTCGGGGTCGGGGTCGACCTGGACCGTGACCGCGTGGACGGGGCTGGGGACGCCGCTGGACGGCTCGGCGGGGACATTGCAGCTCAACCTGAGCCGCACCGTTCGGGTGACGGACGTGGCGGGGAACGCGCTCGCAAGCACGTTCAACGGGACGGCCGCCGTCTACCGGATCGACAAGTTCACGCCGGCTCCCGTTATCACCTCGAAACCGCCGAACCCGAACAGCGTCTCGACCTCGACCTTCGTATGGACGGAACAGGAGGCCGGGGACACATTCCTGTGTAGCGAAGAGAACGGGCCCTTCAACGTCCCTTGCTCCTCCCCGTTCACCTATTCAGTGAAAACGACCAGCAACGGCATGCACCAGTTCGGGGTCGAGGCGGTAGACGCGCTCGGGAACGTATCCGCCGGCGCCTTCTACTCCTGGAAGGTCGCGATGGGGTCCATCCAGAACTTCACCATCACAGGGAACCTGGCGGGGCTCTTGTATCCGGGCGGGCAGACCCAGCCGGTGGCGATTACACTGACTAACCCGAACAGCATGCCTATCTATGTCACCAGCCTGACCGTCAGTATGAGCGGTGGCCTGCCCAGCGGCTGCTCGGCCGGCTGGTTCCAGATCAACCAATCGAACGTCTCGAGCAGCAACACGGTGACCATACCAGCCAACGGGTCGGTGGCCTTGCCCCACGCTAACAGCGCCGGCAACGGAACCGTCACCGCACCGACGATCCAGATGACCGATAGCGGCAACCAGGACGCCTGCAAGAACGCGACGTTCAGTCTCAGCTATAGCGGGAGCGCCCATTCATGATGAGGTGGTTCAGGACCCTGCGCGCCATCCGGGGCAGCAACCGGAGACTCACCTCTTCGGTCAGCCTGGCGTTGATGGTGAGTATCATCGCCGTCCTTCTCACGACGGTCGGCGTTTGGGCCTACTTCACCTCGATCGGGAGCGGCAGCTCGAGCGCGACGGTGTCCACGCTGTCTGCACCGGGGAATCCCCACGCCGCTGCTTCCGGCGGGGGTGTGACCGTGACGTGGACGGCCTCGACGATCGGCGGCACGGTGGCGGCGACGAGCTACACTGTGGAGCGCTACGACGGCAGCGGGAACCCCCTCGGCGCGGCGTCCTGCGGCCCCGTATCTGGATTGTCGTGCGCGGACTCGCCCGGGCCGGGGACGTTCGAGTACAAGATCACCGCCTATTACAACACGAGCTGGACGGCGACGAGCGATTTCACGAACGCGGTGTCTCCTGCCACGCCTACCAGCACGCCGACGGCGACGCCTACGGTCACCAACACGCCGACGGCGACGGCTACGCCTACTAAGACGCCGACACCCACGGCCACCAGCACGCCGACGGCGACGCCTACCAGCACGCCGACGGCGACGGCTACCAACACGCCGACGCCTACGGTCGGGCCCCCGTCAATGACGAGCCTCGTGCTCGCGAACCATGGCACGACAGCGACGCCGACGCCCGGTAAGATGGAGCTGGGTGACACCGTGACGGTGACGTTCTCGCAGGCCATGAAGGTCAGCACGATTTGCTCAGCGTGGACGGGCGACGGCGCGAACCATTCCGACAATACGGCAACCGTGCATGTCACAGGCAATGGGCATGCTGGTAACAACGTCTTGTCGATCTCGACCTGGACGAACTGCAGTACGTTCCACTTCGGGTCTATCGACATGGGAAGCAAACTCTACGTGACCTCGACCGGCTCATCGGACAAGCCCGAGGACTTCACCGGCTCTACCGTCGCATACAACGCGACGAACCACACGATCACGATCACACTTGGCACCCCGGCAACCGGTGGCGGCTTCGGCACCCCGGGGACAGTGGCGAACTCCGTCGCGACCCTAACGATCAACGCGGCCCTCACGAACACGTCAGGTGTCGCCGTTTCTCCAACCACATTCGCCACCAGCGACATACAGCAGTTCTAGGAAGGCTCCGGCAAGGTGCGCCCGCTGTGCTGGGATGATGCCCGGCGCTCCACCTCGCGTGAGACGTGACCTGTCTCCTATCTCAATCCTTGCGAGCCGCTCTGTTGACTCGCGCCTGTTCGGCTCGCTCCCCGATTCTCGCTTCAGGAGCACATCGCTTCACTCTTCCCCGGCAGCCAGCGCCGGCACCACCGGTGAGGGCTAATAAAAGGAGCAGGCCGGCTCGCGCCGGCCCGCCCTTTACTTGTCGTTCAGAATGCGGTCTGCTGTGTTTCTGCCTCCTAGAACTATTTCCCGCTGATTGGGCAGCCAAGGTTATTGTTACTGTCCAACATACCCGCCAGGGCCAAGATTACCGTGCGGTTGTTGCTGATGAGCGCCGCGTTAACCTGCGAGACGATCTGGGTCCTGGTTAGCGGAGAACCAATGCTGGGGTTCAACGAGTTGAGCACGGACGCTACGGCCGCCCGCAGCAGGATCTTTGCTGCGCCATCGAGGGTGCTCCCACCGCCGCCCGCGAGCGCATCGGCGAGGGTTTCGGTCCCGAGGCTGGACGAGTAGGAACCCGGAATGGTAAAGAGGCTACTCACCAACTGGGTGGGCGACAAGCCGGTCGGCGGCCAGGCATTTGGATACTTGGTAGCATCGGTGTGATTCTTCCAGAAGCCCGGCGTGCAGCCCTTCCCGGAAGGTGTGGGTGTTGACGTCGGCGTCGGCGTGTTCGTTGGCGTCGGCGTCGGTGTGTTCGTCGGCGTCGGCGTGAATGTGTTCGTTGGCGTCGGCGTGAAGGTATTTGTTGGTGTGGGTGTGAACGTTGGTGTGGGTGTCGGTGTGTTCGTATTCGTGGGCGTCGGCGTCGGCGTATTCGTGTTCGTGGGGGTCGGCGTCGGCGTATTCGTGTTCGTAGGCGTGGGCGTGAGGGTGTTCACGGCCGACTGGGACTGGGCGCGGGCGGGAAGGTCCGTGAATGCAATACAGTTCGGAAGGCCGCTCGAGCAGGTGTCCTGCCACGTCAATGTCGCAGTGTCCGTCAGCGGGCTAGGATCACCGTTCGCGACCGTGTAGTGGCTGACGATAAACGTGACGGACGAGTTGGTCGGGAGGGTGCAAACCTGGGTGAGCGACTGGTCGCAGGTTGCCCCGCCAGCCGGTGAAAGGGTAGTCGGCGCTAGCAACAAATTCCCCGAAGTTTGGGGGCCCGAACCAGAGGCCACGACATCGATCACCGATGAGATGGTCAAGGTGTCACCGGCCGTGTCTTGGTTATTCGAAATGGTGAACTGGCACATATATGGCTGTCCCACATTCGTGGGGCTGTTGCAGCCCTTAGAGAATCCGATACCGTGGGTTACTATTGCCTGAGCGCTCCATGGGGACCAAATGACCATCCCGGCGATCAGGGCCAAGCCCATCGCCAGGGCCAGAGCGGCTCCTCCCCGTCTTCCGATGACCCGGGCAGCGCGTTCATCCTTGTTGAAGTTGAACTTCATGTCTTATCCTCCTTGCGTTGGCGCGGCATTCTCCAAGCCGCAGTTCCCGGTCTTTCGGTCGCGACCTCCTGCCGCAGAGCAACGAAGACGTCGGGCGAAAGAACCTGGCCGGAGTTCTGCGGATAATGGTTATTTGGTCAGTGCACCTCCTTCTTCAAAGCGGGGATGGCTCGCGCGGTTTGCGCCCCACGAAACCCCTTGAGATCTGCCGAAGTAAAAAACAACGAACTTAACACTACCGGAGGTTTGTGTAACAATCGTGAGTCGTGCCGCAAGTGGTATGCACATCGCGTGAAGACGCGTCGTTATCCAACTCCCCCGGCGGTGGCGAACTGCGCCGTATTTCCTCGATCAGCCAGATGGCCTCACCGCGATTTCCTTGCAAGCTGCTCCCGCGGCGAGATGGTGCTCTCAGCGCGCGCTGCGACCGTCACGACGAGGCTGGCGTGGAGGGGATTGGAGCCAGGGAACCCCCGCTCGGATGAGCGAGCGGTTCATCGCCAACGAAACCGATATCGCTGACGCCGGCGAAATGGAATGAGAAGAACAACCACGCCATGATCGCGTCCTAAAGATCCAGCGTGCCTAACGAGGCAAAAGGCGTCGACTAGATTACTGGGGGCTTTCCTGAAGGTGCATCCTTGCTCCGACATGCGCCCCGCCACGGGCCTCTAAACATGATGTTAGTGCCCCCCTATTGGTTTGTCAAGTGGCGGCTCGCTATGAACAATGTGCAGAACGCGTGAAGACGCGTCGTCATCCAATCCCCCGGCGGTGGCGGACAGCGCGAATTCTCGGTTGGGATGACGCAGATGGACTGTCGCGGTTTCTTCGCGGTCCGGTCGCGGGGCTAAATACGCGCAATGGACTACGGCGCTATTTGCCTCAGGGCCGAGCCCGAAGAGTATCTGCGGGACGCCCGGATCGGTGGCGGTCGGAGTGGCCGTCTGAATCGGCGGCGCGGCGGTGGGCGTCGCGGGAAACGGAGTCGCGCTGGCCGTCGGCGGCAAGGGTGCAGGGTCCCGTGTACCGGACAGCGGTACCGCGGGCTGGCTGTATTCACAGCTGCTCCTCCGAGAACAGTGGCCGCGATGCGGATCCTCCGCTGCGCCCGGCCGACAAACTCCAGGAAGGCGGCGACCGTGTCGTCGTGAGGGGCGAAGTAGGTCTGGCGCGTCTGGTCTATCATCTGCCCTCGAGTGAGCTGTACATCTGTCCGAACGTCTGACCCTCGGGCGTCAGGTTCCCGGCGGAGTCGACAAGCTGGTAGAGCCCGGAGCCCGTCGCAACGTACTGCGCCACCGCGAAGAAGCCGTCGCCCGCCAGCTCGGTGAGCATCGCCTGTGTGTACTGCTGCTCAAAGGAGGCCGTGACACGCGGGTCGGGGTTTGGCGGCACGGGGTCGTAATTCCACTCCGTGAGCATCACCGGCGGGACGGGCTTGCCCGTCTGCGCTATGGCCGCCTTTATCTCGTTCAGGTGCTGGGCGTAGGTCGGGACATTGGCCAAGCACTGCTGGGCGCTCTGGCTGCTGGAGCAGGTGTACTGGTGGTAGCTGACGGCATCCGGCGCGGGGTTGGCGTTCTTCACAAAGTACGCGATGTAGGACGTGTTGGGGTAGCCGTTGACGGGGCCGACGAACTTCGCGCCCGGTGCAAGCGGCTTCAGCTGCGGGATCACCTGGTTCCACGCGTTCGTATACGCTGTCTGGTCAACGCCATTAATGTCACGCTCGTTGCCGAACTCGTAGTACACCGGGGCGCTGCCGAAGATCGGGCCGATCTGCTGGATGACACACTTTGCCGCGCCGGTAGGGTCAGCCTGGGAGTACTTCAAGATAACCACAGGAACCATGCCGAGGTCGTGGATGTCCTGCGCGGCCTGCACCTCCCACGGGTTGGGGCAGCCCACAGCGCGTATCGGCATCCGGACCAGGGTGACGTGTATGCTCTGCAGGGCCTGCCGGGTGGCCGCCGAGGTCAGGAACTGGTCACCGGCGTCGTACAGTCCCAGGTTGGTCCCAAATATCAGGGGCGACACCGAGGGTATCGGCGTGGGGAGAAGGGTCGGCGTCGGCGTGTAGGTCGCCGTCGGTACCGAGGTTGAGGTCGGCGTCGGCGCCCTTGTCGGTGTGGCCGTAGGCGTTGGCGTCGGTGTATAGGTGCTGGCGGCCGTCGCCGTGGGTGTCGCAGTGGGCGGCGCCATCGTGCTCGTCCTCGTCGGCGTGGCGGAACTCACGATTGTGGGAGTCCTGGTCGGGGTCGCGGTCGGTGTCGGCGACTTCGTCGGCGTCGGCAGCGATCCGCCGGGTGTCGCTGTTGGCTTGGGCGTAAGCATCCTGCCGTGCGTGCGCCCGCTCCGCCGCCAGGCCACCTTCAGAAGCTGTGGCGAGACGACGGGAGAAGATGGAGAGAGCTTTGCAAGGGAATAGCCGTCCCGAGGGCCGGCGTCGGAACCCTGAACATCGTGTCGGGCAGAGCCACTGGTTGGCGAGACGATCACCAGTCCGATGACACTGCTCGCGGCGAGAATCGATGCGGCCCGCAGGAGAGACCTCCGGCCCATCTTGCGTAGAAAGACTGAAGCGGTCGGCATTGCTGATTTCTCCTGGAAGCTGGAAAGAGGGTTCGCGCGAGTGACTCGGTGTCTTACACTCAAAATCGGATGCTCTGTGCGATTCTGTGATCGTGGTCCGGTGTCCCCACGCTGGCACTCGCTCAGCCGATGCGATTCGATAGGGGCGGGGTCACAGGGGAGACGGGAGCCTGGGGAAAGACGCCGATCCCGCCGAAAAGCTATGATAGGGGCCCGGCGGAATTGCCGGGGGCTCCGCGCGGAAGGGGCCGTTCGATGTCGACACCAATCGGGCACACAATCGTAGGGCTGGCCCTCGCCCGCCGTTTCGGCGCAAAATCACCCCTTTCGCTCGCGACGGCAGTTGTCGCCGCGAACCTGGCCGATGCCGATATCCCTCTGGGGTTATTGCTCCACCGCGACCCCTGGAGGCTTCACCGACGTCGCACGCACACGCTTGTCTTCGCGCTTGGCGCCGGCGCGCTTTTGGGAGCGGCCGGCTTCAGCGGCGTCCGTGGAGGCATCGTCAAGCCGGACATTCTGGCCAACGCCTTGGCAGGCGCGACCATCGCTGGCTCGCACCTAGCGCTGGATAGCGTCGCCCGCCCTCAACTGGGTGCCAAGCCGTACACTCCGCGTCCGCTGCGCAAGCAGCTAGCCGGGATGAGCCTCGCCGGTTGGCTCGCAGACCTGGTTGGCTGCGCTGCGATCGCGTGGGCCATCGGCCGCAGTGCACCGTCATCTAGTCGACGATAAGGAATCAGTTTCCTCAGCCTGTAGCCGGACCACCACGGATATTGACAAATTCTCGCACACGTGGTTAACTTTAGATAACCCCGCAGGCCGAACATAGCGCCTCCTAAGAGTTGGCAGCAAGGAAGCTGCCCCTTCACCTGCACGGTTGCGGACTTGGTGGCGGCGCGCACCCGTGAAGGCGTGGCCATGCCGACAAGGTAGTCTGGCTGGCTGCGGCATCTCGTTACCCGGACATCGGCCAAGTTGTGCGCGCATAGACGGGCATCAGTGTACCGTCCGAGCGCGGGATCGCGTTCCCTTTGTGGGAACGGCGACCGCGTTCGCATCGGCGTACTCTCTGCGCGCCCGATCCGGCGAAGGGTGACGGAAAACATAGCCTACCCCGTTTGCGGCCAGGGTCGTGGGATCGAGCCAGAGTCGCCGGAAGCTTTCCCGACCAGATGACTCGTTGGTAGGGGGAGGCTCGGCCGACAGGGAAGGGAATCTCCGTCAGTGCAGTACTATTCGACAGGCAACGGAAGGGCCGGAGCGCTGGCGGCTGCGCGGCCGGCACATAACCAGCTCCCAGGAAGAGCGGATCAAAGGGGGAAGGCCGGCTCCGGCGTTGACGGCCCATCGCTATCGATCGTTATTCCGACACGCAACGAAGCCGAGAACGTGGAAGTGCTGATCGCCACGATCTGCGCCGCCGTACCCGGCCCCGACAAGGAGCTCATATTCGTCGACGACTCCGACGACGCAACTCCGGTCCTCTTGCGGCGGCTGCTGCCCGAGGCAGATTGTCCGGGCCTGATTGTAGAGCGAGCACGTGGGGAGCGGACCGGGGGTCTGTCAACCGCCGTTGTCGAGGGCTTCGCCAATTCCACCGGCGTCTACCTATGCATCATGGATGCCGATCTCCAGCATCCGGCCGGCGCGATACCCGTCCTCTGGATGAAGGCAGAGCGTGAAGGTGCTGACATAGTGGTTGGAAGTCGCTTTATGGCCAACGCCGGCTCCAGAGCCGGTCTCGACGGCCTGCGGCGGCACGCGGTGAGCAGGGGGGCCAGGCTCCTCGCCCGCCTGCTTCTTCCGCCGGCACGGGCAACGAGCGACCCGCTCAGCGGCTTCTTTGTCGTTCACCGGCGAGTTGTGCAGGACGTAGACCTCCGTCCCGTGGGCTACAAGATCCTGCTCGAGGTCCTCGTGCGCGGACGCTGGCAGAAGGTGGTTGACGTTCCCTATGTCTTCCATGCCCGTCAGGCAGGCTTGAGCAAAGCAACGGCCGGGCAGGGCGCCAAGTTCGTCCGCCACTTGGCCTCGCTTGCCGTCGCCGCCCGCCTAGGAAGAGTCGACGTGCCCGCGGGAGCGACGGTTTACCGCGGAGGCGCCCGTCCGTCTCACGCAGAGGCTGAAGCGGCAAACGCCCAGGGGTTCTCCCCCGGGCAGGCGCAGTCGGATGACACCAGGCGGATGGAATCGCGGCTTCTTTCGCCCGGCGGGACTGGCCGTGGCGAAGGGAAGGAGTAGACCCATGCCAAAGGCTAGCGCACTTGTGCCTGCTCACAACGAAGAGCAGAATATCGGTCAACTGCTTCGAAGGATCGTCGAAGAGTCTGACCCCTCTTCCTGGGAATTGGATGACATCATCGTAATCGCCAGCGGCTGCACCGACGGCACAGTCTCCCAGGCTCAGGCCGTTCGTCAGGCGGGTCACCCTGTCCGCATCATCGAGCAAGAGCGTCGCGAAGGCAAGGCGTCAGCGATCAACCTCGGCCTGAAGGCGGCCCGTCACAACGTAATACTGCTCGCAAGCGGCGACATCATGCCGGAGCCGGGAGCGATCCGTGCGCTGCTTCGTCGAATGCAGGATCCCACGATTGGCGCGGTCGGCGGGCGGCCGGTGCCGCTGAACGATACCGATTCATTCACAGGATTCGCCACCCACCTGCTGTGGCGTTTACACGACCGAATCTCGGCGGCGTCGCCCGATAATCCCAAGTGCGGCGAGATGATAGCTTTCCGGCGGGCGCTGCGTGGCCGCCCCATCGTCCCTGAAATCCCGACTGACAGCGCCGTCGACGAGGTCAGCATCCAAGCGCAGGTGAGCGCCGCAGGCCTGCGGAGCGCCTACGCTTCCGAGGCCATCGTTCACAACTGGGGCCCGTCTACGTTTCGAGACTGGTTCGCGCAGCGTCGCCGAATCAACGCGGGACACATCCTCTCAACCCGCCAGGGATTCAGCCCGAGCACGATGCGCACAACTGAGATCCTGCGGGCCGTGTCCCGTGATCCAGTTGCCCTTCGCCATCCCTTACGGCTCGCGGCTGTGGCGAGCACAGAGTTGGTCGCGCGGATCTGGGCTCACGTCGATATCGCCCGTGGCCACTCGCACACCGTGTGGACGTTAGCCCGCACCACCAAGCGCGCCATCCAGGAGGAGCTGCCGGATTGATCTCTCTGCTGAGCTCGGTGCCCCGCTACTGGCTGTCGCGCCGCGTCGGCTGGCCGAAGGTGATGCCCGTGAACATGACCGTCAGCATCACCTCCGCCTGCAACTCGCGCTGCCTCACCTGCAACATCTGGTCGGAACGTACGCCGGGCGACGGTGACGATTTGACTCTCGATGAGTTCGACCGGACCTTTCGTTCGCTTGGCCGAACTCCCTACTGGTTCACCATCAGCGGTGGCGAGCCGTTCCTGCGCGAGGACATTGTCGACATCTGTAAGAGCCTTTACGACCACTGCCGTCCGGCCCAGATAAACATCCCCACCAACTCGCTCGTCTGGCGCCCTATCGCCCAGCGTGTGGCCGCCATCGCCGACTACTGCCGGCGCTCCGACGTCGTTATCAACCTCTCGCTTGACGGGGTAGGAGCAAAGCACGATGAGCTTCGCGGCGTCAAAGGGAACTTCGACAAGGTACTCCGTGTTTTCCGTCAGCTCAAGGAGTTGAACCGTCCTAACCTGACGGTGGGTGTCCATTCCGTCATCTCCAGGTTCAACGTTGACCATTTCCCTGAGCTGCATGACTTTGTGACGACGCAGATGCGACCGGACTCGTTCGTCTCTGAGCTTGCGGAGGAGCGAGTCGAGCTGGGGACGATCGGCAAGGGAATCACTCCGAGTCTTGAGGAGTACGCCCGCGCGGTCGACCTGATGGCCCAACACAGCAGGTCTGAGGCGCATCGCGGCCGGTCGCGGATCATCCAGGCCCTGCGACGCGAGTACTACAAGCTCGCAAAGCGCTACCTTGAAACGGGGGCCCAGGCTATTTCCTGCTACGCGGGATGGGCCTCCGCCCAGATTGCGCCCAACGGCGACGTCTGGTCCTGCGCCGTGCGGGCAGAGTCGATCGCCAATCTACGGGACCACGATTTCGACTTCAGGCGTGTCTGGTTCAGCGAGGCGGCCAACAAGATGCGGCGAAGCATTCGCAACCAGGAGTGCGCGTGCCCTCTCGCTAACGCCGCGTTCACAAGCATGTTGATGAACCCACGTACGATGTTGGATGTAGCAGCGAATCTCAGGCAGGAGACAAGTAAGGGGCGCATACATGACAGTATTCCTGAGCCGGCAGCGGCGCTACGACGTAGGTGAGATCCGCTCGCGGCTCGAAGAGGCTTTGACCGAGCTCGGCGAAAGTCCCTCCGGGCGACGGGCGGTCATAAAGCCGAACCTCGTCAACCAGTTCGGGCGGTCGAGCGGCACCACCACCCACCCGTTCGTCGTCGAGGCGATTCACGGCGCCCTCCGCGACCGTGGCTTCACCGACATCGCAATTGCCGACGGACCTTCCATCAACCGTCCTGTCGATGAGGTGTTCAGCAACTCGGGAATGACGGAGCTGGCACGCCGTCTCGGCGTAGAGCTAGTCGATCTCAATCAAGCGCCGCGGCGACTGGTGGCTTGGCCTTACGGTGAGATCGGGCTGCCTGAATTGATCCTCGACGCGGACTACTACGTCAGCGTCCCCAAGATGAAGACACATGTCCGGAGCGGGGTGTCCTTGAGCCTCAAGAACCAGCAGGGCATCTGCGACTACCAGGAGAAGCGCAACAACCACAAGCGCGGCGTAGACGAGCCTCTTGGCGAGCTTGGCAAGGTGCTGCGGCCCCACCTGATCGTTCTTGATGGTGTCGAGGGCATGGAGGGCAACGGCCCCACCCACGGGAAGAGAACCAGCCCCGGCGTGTTCGCGGCGGGCACCGACCCTGTTGAGTTCGACACCGTCATCGCTCAGGTGATGGGATTCCGACCGGAAGAAGTGCCCATGATCGCGTACGCGACGACGCAGCCCTGCCGGCCCGACGTCCGCGGTCTCTCCATCGAGGAAGTGGTAGTTCCATTCAAACGGCCAAGCCAGGGTGAGTGCCAGCGGATGCTGGGGCTGAGGGTCTGGTCCAACGTTCGCTCTTGCAATGGTTGTGACCTGCATGTGACCATTGCCAAGGAGTCGCTTCGCTCCAATCCGCGGGTCATCCTTCGCTACGGCCCGCGCCTGTTGCCGCGGATTCTCTTCGGCCGGATTGACGTGCTGAAAGGTGAGCAGTCGAATGTGCCGGAAGACCATGGAACGCTCGTGTTTCTCGGCGACTGCACGGCCGAGCCGGCCGCTAAGCACTCCGGGCTCTTCGTCCCGGGCTGTCCTCCCGACCCGCAGGCCATCCTCGATGCCCTGGTAGGCTCGGGCGCGCGTTGGAGGAGTGATGACAAAAATTGAGGGTGCGGCGCTCGCCGGCGGCAGTGCGGAGATGCCGTGTGACGGCGGGACTGTCGCCAGAATTTGGAGACTCATTCTCTCCCTCCAGCAGCCGCTCCTCGTCCGCTATGTTCTGGTGAGCGGCGTCGTGGGCCTGCCGGCATCCATCCTTCAACTAGCCCTCCTCCTTTTTCTCTACCGCGTTTTCTTCGGCCCGTATTCGACGCTGCAACTCAACTTGATGTGGATCATAAACTTCGAGCTGGGCCTCCTGCGCAACTTCGGCTGCCACTGCCTGTACACCTGGCGTATGCGGCCAACGTGGCGACGCCTGTGGCACGCGCACGTTGCCGCAGTGGGCGCGTTCGTGATTGACATCATCGTCTTCAATGTCATCGTCTTCGTGACCGGCATCATCCCGTTGGCTCAACTCTTCGGGGCCGGATCGGGATTTGCCGTGAACTTCACTTATAATAAGCTGAAGACTTTTACCCCCCTGCCGCAGATTGGGATGAAGGGAGGCACGCCATCAGAGTCCTAGTTACCGGAGCCACTGGATTCGTTGGACAGCATGTCGCGAGGCGGCTGATGTCGACGGCCGAGGTCGTCGTCCTCGCACGAGATCCGGTCTCTGCCCGCCGGATCCTTGGTGAGCAAGTTAACGTCCTGCGAGGCGATTTCCGCGACGTCACCTCACTGCGGGAAGCGTTCCGGGGCATCGACCTCTTGTACCACATCGGGGCCCGTCGCGATCACTGGGGGTTGCCCCGGCGCGAGTATCTCGATTCCAACGTGCTGGGAACACAAAACGTGCTGGAAGCGGCTGAAAGCGCCGGCGTTCCGAAGGTTCTCTATTGCAGCTCGGTGGGCGTCTACGGCTACGACTTCCGCTACTTGCCGGTCGATGAGGCGCACCCGTTTGGGGGCCGGATGAGCTACTACCATGAAAGCAAGCGCCTGGCCGAAGAAATCGTCCTGCGCTCGAGGCTGCCGATCGTCACCGTGCGGCCCGGCTGGATCTACGGTCCGAACGACGACAACGGCGGCGTCACGCAGATGCTGATCAAGCTGGCGAGCGGCCGCTTCGCCTTCGTGGGAAAAGGGAACAACCGAATTCATCCTGTCTACATCGACGACGTGGTGGACGGTATCCTGGCCGCCGGGAGCAGCGAACAATACGGCGAGGCGTTTCTGCTGCTGGGGCCGGAGCCGCTGACGTTCAATGAGTACGTTCAGGCGATGTGCCGCGCGCTTGGGGTTCCGGCGCCGACCCTGCGGATCCCCTACGCGATCGGGCGGTTGAGCTGCTACGGGCTTGAGCCGATCTGGCTGGCCAAGAACCGGCTCCTCGGTAAGAAGCTCCTGGGCGACAAGCCGCCGATGACAGGCGATACGCTGGCTGGCATCAGCGCCGACCGATTCTACGACACTTCAAAGGCGCAACGGCTGATTGGCCATGCGCCCAAGGTCGGCGTGGACGAAGGACTTCTCAAGACAGTAGAGTGGCTTGCTTCGATCAACCGTCTACCGCAGGCGATCGCCGCCAAGCTTTCGATCAGCGACAGCAGGACGTCTACCTGAGAGGCGGCGGCGGATATGGGTCGTTCAGGAGCAACCAGGGATCGTAGCCCACCCGTCAGCGGGAGGAACGGTACTTGACAGTCTTCGGCATCATTCTCCTGCTGATCTCACTTGGCCTCTTCTCGCAGGCGATCTACTCTAACCTCCTGCTGGTCTACGCATGGGATAAGCCGGGACGGGTCGAAAGCCGTGGCGGTCCTGAGGCACTACTGCCGCCTCGACTCCGATTCACGCTGCTTGTGCCGGCCCGGCATGAGGAGCAGGTAATCGCACAGACGATCCAGCAGGTCGCGCGCATCGACTACCCGCCGGACTTGATGGAGATCATCATCGTCTGTGAGCGGAATGACCGCGGGACCATTCGTGCCGCTCGCCGTGGCATCCGATCCGTCTCGTCGCCGTCGTCGCCGCGGCTCAGGTTGGCGACGTTTTCTGACGGCCCTATCAACAAACCGCACGGTCTGAACAAGGCACTGCAGCTTGCGAGGGGGGACGTTGTCGGCGTGTTCGACGCTGAAGACGACGTGCAGCCGGGCATCCTGCAGACGGTCAACACCATCCTGCTAAGTGAGCCGGTCGACGTCGTCCAGGGTGCAGTACAGCTCGTGAACCACGAATCGACATGGTTCTCGGCGTTGAACTGCGTAGAATACTTCCTCTGGTTCAACTCACGCCTCCACCACGATGCGCTTGCGGGGGCGCTGCCCCTGGCCGGAAACACAGTCTTTGTCAGGCGCGCGTTCCTGACGAGGGTCGGCGGCTGGGATGACGGCTGCCTTACCGAGGACGCCGACTTGGGCTTTCGCCTCAGCGCGCTCGGGGCGCGCCTCAAGGTGTTCTCCAGCCCGGCTCTAGCTACTCGAGAGGAAACGCCCCTGACGGTAGGGGCGTTCGTCAGGCAGCGGACACGTTGGCACCAGGGTTTCTTGCAGGTGCTCCGGAAGGGCGACTGGCTCAGAATGCCTTCGCTTCGGGCCAGGGTCCTGGCGCTGCATACACTCACGCAGCCGCTGACGGGGTCTCTGTCGGCGCTTCTTTGGCCCGCAGCCGCGATAATGGTCGCCATCGTCAAACTGCCAATATTGATCGTGCTTGTGTCGTTTCTTCCCCTTTATGCCTTCGTTCTCACGCTTTTGACTCTCGTAGTCGGCTACCGGCTATTCACGCAGGAGTTCGGGCTTAGATTTCGCATCTCGCGCGCCCTCCTGATGGCGGTCGCTTTCGTCCCCTATAGCTGGATGCTTGCCATCGCCTCCCTGCGGGCGATTGCGCGAGAGGTGCGCGGCAGCCACGGTTGGGAGAAGACAGAGCACGTCGGCAGCCACAGGCCTCCCGGGGCGGCTGCCAGGGCGGTGACCGCTCGTCCCGTGCTGCTGCCAGTGCCTTCCCAGGGAACAAGAGAGGCCATTGAATCTCAACCGGGGGGTACGAGCTGATGCAGGACGCCGACCGCAGCGCGCTGCCTCGCCTTCTCAACCCCGCCGGCCTCGTCATCAGGCCTCTGGCCGCGAGCTTCCTGGATCTGCTCGTCTTGCGCCGGGTCCTGCTTCGTCACTGGGCGCTCTTCACCGCGCTGGCTGCCACCGGCTTCACGCACGCCTACGGAATGTGGTCGTACCCCGCCTATGACCTTGACGAAGGCGCCATCCTCTCGCAGGCGTGGGCCGTGATCCACCTCGGCAGGCTGGACCCTTACACCTACTGGTACGACCACCCCCCGCTTGGCTGGGTGTTGCTCTCGCCGTTCGCCTGGTTCTGGACAAAGGTCATGGTTGGCCACTCCGTGTTGGAAGGTGGCCGAGTCATCATGCTCGCCGTCAGCCTTCTAACTGTGTTCTTTCTATTCCAGGTTGTGCTGCGCCTGACCCGGAGCAGGACGGCGGCGTTGGCCGCGGCGCTCCTGATGGCCTTCTCGCCGCTCGCCGTTACGGAGACGCGCATGGTGAAGCTGGACAGCATCGCTACCATGTGGACCATGGCGTCCCTGTACCTGGCGTCAGGTGTGCGACCGACGCTGAACCGCATCTGGCTGAGTGCGCTGGCTCTAGCCATCGCCGGTCTGTCGAAGGAGCCACTCGTGTTCTTCGCCCCCGGCGTTGCCTACATCGTCGCTCAACGAGTCGAAGGCCAGCGACGGTTGTTCGCGCTTACCGGCTGGACGGCGATCTTCGTTCTTGTCGTATCTCTATATCCCCTCTTTGCTACCCTGAAGGGAGAACTGTTCCCAACCGGGACCCTTCTCGGCGGCAATTCCGCGCACGTTAGCCTGTTAGGGGCGCTTTTCCAGAGCGGTCGCGGGGACACGACGGGCAACCCCTTGTCCGGCCTCTACTGGCTCCGCATCTGGTGGCACGCCGATCCCATTTTTGTCACCGTCGGCCTATGCGCGCTGGCGTTCAACGTCGTCAGCGCCGCGAAGGATCGCACCGCCCGAGTGGTCGTCATCGTAAGCGGCCCGTACCTGCTCTTCATCGCGAGAGGGGGGCTTGTCCGCGACTACTGGGTAATACCGCTGCTTCCCTGCCTAGCGATGAATATCGCGGTCGCTGGCGTGCTCGCGTTTGGGCGGCTCCGGCGGCTGAATTTCGATGCGCTGTCTCGACAGACCCCTATCCGCCAGGGGCTGGTACATCTCGGCGTGCTTTCCGTCGTCGCGACGGGAGCCTTTCTTGGCGCCAACTCCTCGAGCACCTACTCAGGCGCGTTCGGGGTCCTGTTCCACCAGGACTCGACAACGGCGTACACCCAGGCGTTACACTGGATTCAGCAGAACGTCGACGCGTCGAGCATGCTGGTTGTCGATAGCTCGTTCTGGGTAGACCTCGAGGACACCAGGGCGCCGGGGGCATGGAGAGGAGTGAGCGGGTCTAGCAACCGCGTCTACGGCGCCTACCATTACTGGGTCGTCGACAAAGACCCGGCGGTGAGAGACAGGGTGTTCGAGGACAACTGGAGGAATGTTGACTATGTGGTGGTGACTCCGTTCATGGACCACGACATGGCCGCGGGCTCCGTTGATTTCGTCAAAACCATCGTTGATCACTCAACGACGGTGGCGGAGTTCTCGAGCGGGTACTATTCGGTCAGAATAATGAAAGTCGAGAAAGACGCTTCTCCTGTCGGGCCGACGAGTAGCTCGCCTCCGTCATGAACGGACGCACTCGCCTTGCCAGCTCGTTCCGGCGCCTGTCGAGGGCCAGCGCGATCGCGTGCTGTAAAGGGGGAGGAAAAGGGGGGACGAAGATGAGAAGCGCTACAAGCTACACGGGACTCGCCGCCTTGACGACTCTCGTCGCCTGGCTCTCCTGCACCAGTTGTGCGCTCGCTCCCGGGAGCGCCACCGATCCGCCGCTGGGGTTGCTGTTTGGATTAGGGCCCGAGGCGCATGCGGCGCAAAGCTCGCCCCTGAACCAGCAGGCCCCGTTGGGCATGTACACGACTTGGTACAATGGCCCCAGCGACCTGAGCTGGATGAGCAACTGGAGAGAGGCCTTCGTCCCTTCCGTATATGCCAGCGGAAAGGCGCTGCACATTATCGTTGCCGCCAGCGGTGGTCCGGAGACGGGTGTTCCCTGCGGTCGCCAGTATCCGATCAGCGCGGGCATTGACATCGACATGGTTCAGCTGGCGCATATCTTCGCCGGCACGGCGACCGATCCGCCGCTGTACGTGACGCTGTTCACCGAGTTCCAAACGTATCCCTGCGTCGATAACCAGTGGAAAGGCGCCGAGGACTACTACGCGGCGCTTCAGGCGAAGATGTTGCGGATCAAGGATATCTTCCACCAGTACGCGCCGAACTCGAAGGTGAGCATCGGCTGGGGTGGCTGGCAGAGCCGCTGGGACGACCCGACAAACGGCGGCGGGCGCTCGCTCTTCCCCTACTTCGCCAACGTCATGTCGCAAATGGACTTCCAGAGCTTTCAGGCGATGCAGGACGACGGCAACGTCAACGACGTGCGGGGCATGAGCAAGGCGCTCGGCGCCTACGGACCGGTCATGCTCGCCCACTACAAGCCCAACAGCGGTTCCACCACCACCTACAGTGCCGACCTCACGGCCATGATGACGGACGATTTCCTGCGGGAGGTGACCGGCTACGGTCTGTTTGCCTGGTCGTTCATGGACACGGCGCAGATGTCCTCTGACCCATCCATCTTCACGCTCGTGAAAGACGCTCTCTTGCGCTATGGCCACCTGCCGGCCACACCTGTTGGCGGCGAAGCTGAACCGCCGCCTTCCACCCCCGATGTGCTGGCGAGCAAAGGAGGCGGGTCAACACTCAACGCTCGCTCTCTAGTGGGATTCGCCGCGGGTGGCTCGATATTGCTGGCGGTGGGGTGGTACGCTGGGAGACACTGGCGGTCGGGCTAGCGCAACCGCAATCTCAAGTTGCCACAGTTTCTTGGAAGCAGAAGGTTGATTCTCCCCCTTCGCCGGCACTACTGCTTCTCTTCTTCCTCAAGCTTCTGAAGGAAGTCGGCCAGCCGTTCTCTCAGGCCGCGGATGACCTGAAGCTCGACAGCGGGCTCGCCGTCGCTGTCGGCCTGTCGCAGCCCGCCGACGAGGGCCTCAACTTGCTCTCGAATGGCTCCGAGTTCGCCAGGGACGGACGCAGGGGCCCCTGCTTCTTCAGAAGGCGAAGGCCCTGTCGATTCGGTAGTTTCGCGGCCCGGCGGCGGCGACCTCTCGTCGATTCGTCCGTCGACGGAGTCGGCGAAGCGTTCGAGTCGGTCGACGCGTCGCTCAAGCCTCTCGCACAAAGCATCGAGCCGACCTACCAGGATTGTCAGCGCCTCCGCCAAGTCCGAGGCATCCCCGACGACCGGGCTGGTGTCCTGGGGCGTGGGCGTCGGCGCCGGTGTCTCGCGTTTCACGTCGATGGCGGCGCAGATGCGGTCAAGGGCCTCGATGGAGCATTCGAGATCCTCAGAGAGCGCTGCGACACGTTCCGAGAGAGCAGACGAGTTTCGCCGGGCATTCGCGGCCTGCTCGACCAGACGCCGGGCGCGTGATCTGGCGCCCGGTGGGTGACGAGAGGGCCTTCGCTTTGCGGCATACTGTTTTGAATCCCATATGCATCGTGTGTCTCTTCGGAAATGAGACGTTCTTCGCCACCCCTTGCCATCGCCCACATCTCGATTCATATCCACGACCGGCTCTCTGGCCGCTGCACGGGCGCCATTTCCGCTTTGTCGCCGTCCCGAGGCCGCAACCTCGGGATCAGGCGTCCGCGAAGCCCCGCCGTCGCCGTTGTCAGCCGCCGGCCAAGGCGGTGCCACCGGCCTTGTGCCGGCTTCTCCCGCAAGATCATCGCCGGCCAATTCCAGCGAATTAACAATCGAGAGGCTCCCCAGACGCGAGCGGGACAGAGCGACAAGGACCAGGGTAGGCAACAGGATCGAGGAAACGAAGACCGCCCAGGCTTCCCTCAGCAGGACCACCTCGAGAGGCACAAACGAGACGGAGACAGCGGAGGCCGTCAGCACGTTGGTGATCCTCAAATCAGCGGCACTCTTCCTCAGCAGCAAAAGCGCCGTGACCGCGAGAAGGGCCGCAGACGCGGCCGCTAACATGGCAATCGCCATCGTGAGGTCATCTCCACTACCGCCGACCAGATGGTTCCGGCGAAACGACGTGAGCCCAAGGCAAGCCGCTATGCCCGCGCCGGACAACACGACGCCAGCCAGCACGCCGCTAAGTCGGCGCAGGCGCATCATTCCGCTTTTCCCCATCAACCCACCTCGTGCGAATCTTGCTGAGGACGTGCATTCGGTCTGGGTCAGGAACCCACGTGAATCCCCTTGTCGAAGTGACACATCGGCGGGCGGGAACCGCACCTGATTCTTAGTCCGGGGTTTCCGCAGAAATCCCAGCGATGTCAGGCGCAACTATAGCGGGGGACCAAGGTCAGAGACGATTGACCTGCCTATGTAAAGTATAGCACTGCCTGCAACCCCTCTCTTGGCCAGATCCTCCGAGAGCAGATCGGCGCTGCCGCACTCTCGGTGAAGGCCTTGGGCAGGCCCTGAAACGCGCGGCTGATGTCAAGAAGAACGAGATTAGCGGTCTGCGATGCTACTATGCGGAGGTCGGCCGAAGACGCTAGCTTGACAGAAGCGATGAATTAGTGTATAAGCATAATTACCGGTTCCCCCGCCAAGGAAGTTCGTATCCCTTATCGCATGCAGTCTGGCAGGACCCCGCATTATTGAGTCGCGCGCCTAGACGGCGGCTCGGTGGTTAGGAGGCCACTTCCGATGAAGCGTAAGTCTGGACGTCCCATTCGTTCTCTGCCATTCTTGCCAACCGGCCTGGGGATTGCGGTGGCGCTTCTTGTGGCGGCTCTCGCGTTCCTGTCGCCTCAGGGCATCGGCAAGGCCGAGGCATATAGTGTGACTAATGACGGCAGAATCATGGTTAATGGCAGCCGGGTCCACGTGAGCCTGGTCTGGTACGAGGCGGAATTAGATGATGTATTCGGGATGGATTCGCCGGTGTCGCAGGACCTCTTCACGTGCAAGACTCAACCGGCAGGTGTTCCCATCGACCTTGGCGTCTTCGATGCGGGGGAGCTCGTCTTCCGTCTCAAGACGCCTGAAGGCAACACCTGGTACACAGGGCCTGCCTCGCGCAACGCCGACAACTTCCAGCATGCCCAGCTTGAGGTAATGTCCGACACAGTCGTCAGAATCCATTGGGAAGACTACTATGGCGGCGGCGACCAGGACTTTAACGATTGCAACGTCGAGGTGACCATTGAGGACCTCCCGACGCCGACTTCAACCTTCACACCTCTGCCAACGGCAACCAGCACCCCGACGCCAATGCCGACCAGCATACCAACGTCCACGGTCGTCCCTCCGAGCCGTTGTCCAGGCGACGTCAACCACGACGGCAGGGTGGACTGGCGAGATGCGTTTATAGTGATGAACGCGATGTTCAGCAGACCCGGTCAGCCGCGCTGGAATCCCGCTGCGGACTTGAATGGAGATAAACGTATTGACTGGAGCGACCTAGAGATCGTGTTTCGGTCTCTCTTGAATCCTCGCTGCTGGTGCCAACATTAGCGGGTGACGCAAAAATCGAGTCGAGGGTCGCCTCACAACGCGCACCCTCCCTGGGCCCCGATAGCCGGTGTGGTGTCATCGTCGTGGGGCGCCGTCTTCATGCTTGAAGGCCGGCAGCTACGTCGGGCGAAGCGTTGACACTGGGACAGGAAGGGACCGGTACCCGGCGCCGTGGGCGGCGTGCTGGCCATCACCGTGGCGGGAACCGTGGCAGCTGAGAGGCGGGGCGGCCGTTGACGCGCCCGGCGGACGCCTCTAGAATCGCCGCGTGAGAAAGCCCGCGGCTACCTCTTGGGGGTACAAGATGCGCAAGATGCTCATCATTGCGGCTTTGGCCGTGATGGTCGCGCTCGCGGTTGCCTGCAATGGCGGAAGCGCCACGCCGAACGAACAGAGTGGACACGGGACAGCGGGGCCGACGGAAAGCATCTCAGACAAAGCGAAGTCGCCCGAAGGAATGGGCGAACTGATGTGTGAGTTTCTCACGACACACGAAGAAGAGATGGCTTATGTTCTCCTCCACCCCGACGATCAGGCGCGACTTTCGTATTATGAATTTGCTCTTCGCGAAGAAGCCGCCTTGGCGGAGGCCACCATCAGCGATTGCAGGGTTGTGGCAGTCATGACGTTTCCGAATTGGCGCGCCCCCGACCTCAGCACAATCTACACGAACGTCGCCCGGGTCACGCTCAGGGTGACCCTGCAAAAGCAAGGCGACCGAACGGCGATTGACCTATACCCGAGTGATCTCGTGAAGGTGGGCGAATACTGGCGTTGGTTCACCGATCTTGTCGGGCTATCTCCAACTTCATGAAGACCAGAGGCCTTTTCACGCTTGCCAGCCTACTGACAACCGCCAGGACCGTCGGTACACAATAGACTCCAGTATCACGTGGTGTTGGTGGCGGCGTGAAGCAGGTGTGCCGAGGCTCCTACGAGAGTGTCGATCTGCGGCGAGGAGTTCGGGGAAATGCGAGTGGTCGTATGCACTTGGTCCAGCAGGATCTCGCGGGTTCGAATCCCGTTCCCTGCTCCAGCTTGACAATCGCGCAGGCTTTGGTATGCTCGTATTGGTGGCTCGTTTCTGAATATCCTTGCTTTTTGTTCCCGCCAACAGGGAGGTTAGCCCCTGCTTTCAAACGCTGTCCGTTATACCACCCGATCTTGTGCCCTCGCCAACCTTTGGAAGTGCCGCATTACACTCCTGTCTATTGTAGCCCTAGCTATCTTCGCCACGCACTGTGGTGGCTCTTCTACAGTAACCAGTGTCAAGACCCCCAGCGCGACGGCGTCCAGCGCCACGATCCCTGCAACCTCCACGACGACCGCGCCTGCCGCACCGACCTCAACAACTGCCGGCGCTGGCGCCGGCGCGGAGTCCGTTGGGCCAGAGGGGGCCGGCCTGCCCCCTGTCGTGGGGAACGGGGGAACCCGGGCGCTGGCTGACCGGACGCTGACCGCCATCGCGGCCCAGGTCGCGCGGACCGAATC
Organism: Dehalococcoidia bacterium; assembly: GCA_049511815.1. GTDB lineage: Bacteria > Chloroflexota > Dehalococcoidia > DSTF01 > JALHUB01 > JALHUB01. The sequence goes on along the minus strand of JBEKXP010000008.1, from coordinate 3,524 downwards.
GCCGGGGGTGGACCGGCTGGTCATCCAGCTGAGCCTGACGAACACGGGGTCGCGACCCCTCGCCGTTGGCGCGTCCGATTTCTTGCTCCTGTCGCGCGAAGGTGACGCGTTCGGGCCAGCGGGCGCGCCACCGGGACTGGAGCCACCGGCCGTTCCGCCCGCCGGGAGCACATCCCTCCAGGTCGCGTTCCTGGTGCCGGAGGCAGCGCTGCCGGACGTTGCCTTGCTGTACCGGCCGCCGCGAGAGAACCTCTGGGAAGCCATCAGCCTGGCCACGCCGAACGCATCGGCAGGGACGCCGGCTGGAAACGCCGGCCCCGCGGCGCTCGCGGCCAGCGCATCCCCAACCAACACGGTGGAGGACAACTTCACGCGTCCGAACCAGACCGGTTGGGGCACGACGACGAACGCGAGCGGCATGCCCGACGTCGCCTGGGGCACGGACGGCAGCGGCAGCAAGTCGTACGTGAAGATCGGGGGGAACACCGGCGTCTACGCGTATCCCGGCAGCGTGAACCAGATTGGCATCGCTTCTTCAGGGACAGCCACGTACAACGGCGGCGATTCGCTAGTGGAGTTCTCGGTGTCCGCCGTGGGCCACATCACGCCCTACGTGGTCCAGAACGCCTGCAGCGACAAGTCCTGCTACTACGGGGCCCGGCTCCACACCTCGCAGGGCGTCCTAGAGATCGCCCGGCGGGCGCAGGGCAGCACCTACATCCTGGCCTCCGTTCCCTTCGCTGCAACGCCAAACACCCCGTACTGGATGCGCCTGGACGTCAGCCCGGGCACGGGCGGCACCACCCTGAAGGCGAAGGCCTGGGCAGCCGGCGGAGTCGAGCCCGACTGGATGGTCACCTGGACCGACACGCATCCTCTGGGCGCGAACCTTCCGGGCACGGGAGGCTCCTGGGATCTCACCGGAACCGGCGAATCGATCAACTACACCTGCTACGCCTTCGCGTCCTCCGGGATCGCGTCTCCGTGCAGCGCCGCCATTCCGACGCCAACATCGACCGGCACGGCGACAGCTACGCCGACCAGCACGCCGACGGGAACGCCCACGGGAACCACAACGCCTGCGCCGACCAGCACGCCGGTAGCTACCGCGACAGGGACGAACACGCCCTCACCGACGCCCACGGCCACCGCGACAGCGTCGCCCACGTTCACCTACACACCGACGGCAACGAACACATGCACGCCGATACCGATGCCCACGGCCACCGCGACAGCGACGCCTACGTTCACCTACACACCGACGGCGACGAACACCTGGACACCGACGGCAACGAACACATGGACGCCGACGCCGACGAACACCTGGACGCCGACGCCGACGAACACGCCGGTCCCGCCAACGCCTACGTTCACCTACACGCCAACGGCGACGAACACCTGGACGCCGACGGCGACGAACACCTGGACGCCGATGCCGACGAACACGCCGGCCCCACCGACACCTACGTTCACCTACACGCCAACGGCGACTAACACATGGACGCCGACGCCGACGAACACGCCGCTCCCGCCGACGCCTACGTTCACCTACACGCCAACGGCGACTAACGCATGGACGCCGACGCCGACGAACACGCCGCTCCCGCCGACGCCTACGTTCACCTACACGCCAACGGCGACTAACACATGGACGCCGACGCCGACGAACACGCCGGTCCCGCCGACACCCACGTTCACCTACACACCGACGGCAACGAACACCTGGACGCCGACACCCACCGCTACGCGTACGCCGACACCCACCGCTACGCCTATGCCGACGCCCATCGCTACGCCTATGCCGACGCCGAGCGCTACGGCCACGCAGACCGCCGCACCGTCGCCGACTCTCACGGCCACCGCGACGGCCACGCCCACGCCGGGCGGGGTGTTGGCACAGGACACGTTCCAGCGCCCCAACCAGACGTTCTGGGGCACCGCTTCAGACGGTCACACCTGGGGTGGGGATGCCAACACGCTGAGCGCCTTCGCCATCAGCAACAACGCGGGCCAGGTCGCGAATACGAGCGGTCCCGCTAACGCCGTGCTGGGGCCCAGCGCCACTGACAGTGAGGTCGTGGTCACCGGCTCGCTCAGCAGCGTCAGCGGCACCAACCTGGGGGCAGTGCTGCACTGGCAGGACGCTAACAACTGGTACAAGGCGTACATCGACGGCGCATCGCTGATCGTGCAGAAGAAGGTCGCCGGCTCTTACGCCGGGCTTGGGTCAGCGCTGTTCACGGCGACCGCCGGGACCGCCTACTCGCTGCATTTCCAGATCATCGGCACCACCCTAGCCGCGCGCGTCTGGCCGGCGGGCACGGCCGAACCCGCAACCTGGATGGTGGCCGTCGCGGATGGAGACCTGACCTCCGGTTTCGCGGGCCTTCGCATCCAGATGGCGGGCGGGATGACCGCACAGGTGACGGCGTTCCTGGCGGATACGCCGCCCGGGCCCGCCGCGCCGATCCCGACCCCAACGCCGGCGCCGCCGGGCGTCATCCAGACCTACTCGCTCACGGGAGGCGTGGGCGATCCCTGGGGGACAGCGTTTGATGCGTCCGGCAACCTCTGGTTTGCCGAACCGGGCTGTGATTTCGCCCCCACCTGCTCGTCCACGGCTCCGCCCGGCCAACTGGGTGAGCTGCCGGCAGGATCGCAGACTCCCCGCTTCTTTACGCTGCCCAATGTTACCGGCAACCAGCCGATCTTCGTGGCCGTGAACGGCGCGGGTAAGGTCTGGTTCACGACGCCCAACAACAGCATGATTGGCGAGTTCGACCCGTCCACGCTCACGTTCGTGGGGCAATGGCCGGTGACGCCGGGAAGCGGCCCCTGGGACCTTACCTTCAACAACGGCGTGCTCTGGTACACGGAGCACTACGTGTCCAGCATCGGCCGGTTCGACACTGTGAGGCACACGTACGTGGATTTCCCCACGCCGAGCGTCAACAGCAATCCCTACGGGATCGCCGCCAACGACCCGCTCAACCCGAACCTGGTCTGGTTCACGGAGAACAACAGCTCGGTCGCCCGCATCGGCGTGCTGGACACCGGCCACGGCAACGCCATCTCTGAATACCGGATCCGCGCGCAGTTGCCGGGCGGCCTCACGCCGCACAAGCTAAGCATAGACGCGCAGGGAAACGTCTGGTGGACGGAGGGCTGGACCCGGGCCATCGGCATGCTGAACCCGAGCGCGGCGACCGCCGGCCAGTGTGGCGCCGCTTCCGGCGACTGCATCGGCGTCACGGAGTACCCGCTGCCGCCGCCGCCCGGCGCCTGTCCCACCTCCCACGTATCGGGCATCTCCGCCCAGCGTGGAGGCTCATTGGTCTGGGTTGATGACTCGCTGTCCAGCCAGGTTGGCTACTACAACACCCAGACCAGCCTGTTCACGCTCTACAGCCTCCAGTGGTGCGACCGCCACCCCCATGACGGCCTGAACCTGGACGGAGCCGCTCACCCCTGGTGGGACCAGGAGTTCATCAACGCGCTCGGGGAGCTGCTGGGGTACTGACTTG
>JBEKXP010000007.1:0-28319 GCA_049511815.1 Dehalococcoidia bacterium | reverse complement strand
CCTTGCTCCTCGAAGCGCTCCGCCACCGGTCGCAGGTGGTTCTCAGCTTCCTCGATCTGGGACTCGACCCAGGCAAGGCTTGCCGCCTCGTCGGAGGCGTCCTCGGTCACTTTGCCGTTGCGTTTGTCGAGATCAACGACGGTGAGAAGCCTGATGCTGCAGCCAAATGCCTTGGCCGTCTCGGCGGCGTGGCTTACTACGACTTCCGAACGAAAGGAACCATCCACCGGGACCAGCATCTTCTTGTACATGGCGTCCTGCCTCTGACTTCCAACGTGCCCCTGGTGTTAAATTGACCGGGCCCACGGGGCGGGATAAGCCGACCCTGGCCAGCCGCCCGGCGGGGTACCCCCGGACCCCGTACTCCGATCGCCCATCACCTCTCCGCAGGCCCGGTCACCACTGACGCCCGTGTCGCCCAGTCCTGACTGGTGGTCTGGCTCCCCTCTGCGACGACGGGCTCCGAATCCTCCTTGATTGGACGGCCTCAGAGATCTCCTATTCTTGGCGTTCTGGACATCCGGCCCTTGCCGGGATTTGTGGCTCTTTTGTCGCCCCGACCACTTGACTTTGGAGCGCCCATCATGAATAATGATTCGTGATAATGAAGACCGGTTACCACATGCCAGACCGCTGTACCCTGAACTTCATACCACGCTCTGTTTTACTGGCTATCACATTCCAGACACACATACCATGAACCACATATCACGTTACTTTTTACCAGCATTGTACTTCCCTTGTCATCTTTGTCAAGTCCTTTTGGAGGAAAAATCATGGCTCATTGGGATTTTCTTACCAACCACGCCCTTGTCCTGATCGACGTCATCGACCACCCACATTCGACCCAGCGCGATATCTCTCTTGCCGTCGGAATCACGGACAGAGCTGCCTTTTCCATCCTCAGGGCTCTAGAGGAAGACGGCATGATATCGCGGGAGAAGATAGGCCGGCGCAATCGTTATTCGGTGAACGTCGAGACCCTGATGCGCCACCGCCGACAGGGCCCTTACACCATGGAAGAGTTGGCTCAGGGCCTGCTCCGCCTTTCTGAGGAGGCCTCGGAGAGTCTCACATCTCCCGTTCTATGAGCTACAACCGACTATGGATGGAGCCCAGAACGCTTCGCAGCCTGCCCGGCTTGCGACCGGGATCTGCAGCGACCTCTGCCCAAAGCAGGCACTGGCCGTCGAGGCGACGCCCTAGCAGCCGCACACGGCAGCCCTGAAGAACCAGCGTAATCGTGTCGTCAGATGTCACGCGGCGCGCGACTATGTTTGAGGTTCGCTTCTTACATGAAGCCATTGCGCCGAGCTTCCACTAGGACTAGTCGCAGCCGCGCCTAATGGCCCGTTTTCCAGATGATAACTTCCGCGTTTTCGCTAGGTGTCCTGAATCTGATGCACAGCGCTCAGCCTCAGATGCTTTACACCCAGAAGGCCGCAGGCCTGCCCGCCTAAGGAGGGTTCGAGCCCTGCATCGCCCACCAAAACCGCTGCCGAGAGGCGCTCCTGGCCCTGGCAAATCACAAGAATGTTTGGCCGTCGTGGGTTCGAATCCCACCGCCCAGAGAGCATGGCCGCAGGACAATCTCAGATTGAGACTTAGGTAAGCGCACTTGCCCTTGACAATCGGTACCTGCCCGTTACAATGGCGTCATCGGAAAGGGCTGGTACGGACCCTGCAGGGCTCGGGGGCGGAAGAGCAAGGAGGGGTCAGTGCTATTCGCGAATATCTACACGTACAAGGAGAACTTGAGCGAGGAGAGCGCAAAACGCATCACCAACCTCTTCACCAATTGGGCACCACCTGCCGGGGTTGAGTTCAAAGCCCACTATGCGTTTGCAGACGGCTCGGGCGGCCTCGTTATCAACGAGGTGTCGACGCCCGCAGCGGGATTTGAAGGTTGCACCGCTTGGTACCCCTTTATGAACCAGAGAATAGTACCGCTGGTCGATATCACGGAAAGCGTCTCTATCTCAATGAAGGTATCCGCCTGGCGAGATTCTGTGCGCTAGTCCCGAAGGGGTCAGTCAGCCTCGTCACCGAGTCACATGGGGTTGGGCCGCGGTCCGGCCCTTTCCGTTTCCAGACCCCTGAGCCGAACTGACCCACTACCAGAAGCAGCAGATCGCCCGTGGGCGGCGCGCTCGCTCAAGCCGTTACGCATAACGTCCACTAAGACTAGTCGTGGTCGCGGCTAATGGCCCATTTTCCAGATGATAACTTCCGCGTTTTCCCTCAGGGGTGCTGAATCCGTTGCACAACGCTGAGGCTCGGATGCTTTACACCCGGAAGGTCGCAGGTTCGAGCGCTGCATCGCCCACCAAAAACCCTTTCCATATTCAGCTTCCAGATTCTGACTTCCGATTCCCCGACAATCACCACACTCCAGGCGAAAAGCTTGACAAAACATTTGGAACCTCTATACTTGCCGCGTTGGTGGCTCCACGGGCCACGGAGGTGAGATATGAAGTACCCGATAGATTCCCCACACACAGACGCAATGGTCGAGAGCAGACTGGTTTACGCCGCTTCTGCCATCATACTCAAGACCTTCGACCGGGCGCTCGCTTCCTGGGGACTCTCCGTCCAACAGGCGCCGGTCCTAATTAACCTTCGCGAAGCAGGCCGTCCGCTCATCATAACCGAGCTCGCGCGCCACCTACTTCTGAAGAACCCGAGCGTCTCGACGATGGTTGAGCGGTTGAAGGAGCGCGGACTCGTTGAGCGGGTCAAGCACCCGGAAGACCGCCGCAAGACATTCGTGGCGCTTACGAGGAAGGGACAGCGCCTCGCCGATACCATCGTCAAACCGGGCCATCAACTCCAGGAAGAAATGTTCGAAGCGCTGGAGCCCGGCGAGCGCGAGACTCTGAAGACGATCCTGCGGAAGTTCCGCGACGCGAACATAGACCGCATCGAGTAATGGTCTCGACTTGGCGCTCAGGACTAGTCGCAGCCGCGGCTAATGGCCCATTTCCCAGATGATAACTTCCGCGCTTTCGCTCAGGGGTGCTGAATCCGTTGCACAGCGCTGAGGCTCGGATGCTTTACACTCAGAAGGCCGCAGGTTCGAGCCCTGCATCGCCACGAAGACGACCCTGCACGGCTGAGGTCACCCCCAACCGCCGTCTAACGGCGTCTGGGGCTCGGCCACCGAGGCATGACCTACTGCCCTTTGTTGACCGGCTCCCCGTTCTCGCACGCGGTGACGTCGCTGGGCGTCGACTCGTAGCTGATCGCCGTGTCCGACATGCGCTTCCACTTCCCGTCGACCACCTGCTCGGGCCACTCTGCTTCGTCGGGGCGGTGGTCGGTCTGGCTAAGGTTGACCGGTGCAATGCAAGCGATACAGCAGTAACCGCGGATCTGCTCCGCCCCGTCGACGACGCTCTCGCGCGTTAGGTTCGGGCCGGCGTTCTTCAGTGCCTGCACGACCAACTCAGCGGTGCTTATGCCGTACTCCGTCAGGCTGCTCGGCTGGACGCCGGGCGCGAACTGCTTCATCAGCGCGATATCGCGCTGCACGCCCGGATCGTCCGTCTCAGAGACCATCCTGCCCGTTGTGAAGCTGACCAGACCCTCAGCGTTGCTGGCTCCGGCGAGCTGAATCGTCATTTCCACGGCAGAGACAGCGCTGGTCATGAAGGGCACATTCCAGTTGAGGAGCTCGCGCGACACTTTGAGGGCGCTGGCCAGAGAGCCCGGGTTCCCTATCACGTAGACGAAATCGGGGTTGGCGGTTTTCAGGCGCTGCACCTGGGCAGTGAGGTCGAAATTCGTGAAATCGTAGCCCTGGGTGGAGACGATTTTGATGTCCGAATCAGCCAGGCCCGCCTCGGTCTGCTGCAAGCCAACGTTGCCACCCTCGTTATTCTCGTAGATGATGCCCAGCGTCTTGCCGGCGAAGTGCTGCTTCATGTAATCCGTATTGATCTTCCCCTCGGTATCGTAGTCGGTCACCATGCCGAAGCGCGTCGTTACGACGGGATCGGTGAACTGCGGCATGCCGCCGCCGATGAAGAGATCAGGAACGCCTTTTTGCTGAAGGTAGTCCATGACGGCCAGGTGACACGAGTCACCAAGACTACCGACAATCGCGAAGACTCCATCCTGCTCCACCAGGTTCCGCACGACCTCCACCGCGACCGGCGCGGAGTACTGGTTATCGCCGACTTTCAGGGTGATCTTGCGTCCGTAGACGCCACCTTGAGAGTTGATGTAGTCGAAGTAGGCCTTCATGCCGTCGGCAACAACGCCCCAGGCCGCGGCCGGCGAGTTGCTCAGCGGCACGTCCGTTCCGAGCAGTATCTCGGTGTCGGTAACGCCGGGCACCGGACCCCCCGGCGTCGGACCCGAAGTCTGCTCTTTCGAGCTCGAGCAGCCGCCTACGACGATACCGGCGGCCATCAAGGAAAGGACTAGCGCGACGAATATCCAGCGTTTCATCATGCGTCTCCCTGCTCTCGTGCGACTTTCCATGAAGGCAATTTACTCCCGCGCACGGTGTCGAGCAACGGGGGCGAAGGGAACCGAGGGAACAATTGACCTGTTGTAAGGAGACCCGGGGATTCCGATTCGATCTCAACCCGGACGGGAACGTGCCTATTATACCCGGCCGTCAACACCCCGTCGGGCCTACCGACGGGGTGGCTCTGGCGCTCGCATACCTGCCGATTGAGGTGGTCAGCATCGCATAAGAAAGGAGCCCTCCCAACGAGAAGGGCTCCCAATCCTATCGTCGTGAATCGATGGGGCTATTTTGTTCCAGCCCGATCGTCAGTCCATGTCCCCGTTTTTCCCCTTCCCCTTTTGAGCTTCAAGAGAGCCAAACAGGCCATCGGCCTCACCGTTGATCCCGGCCGTGAAGAATAGCGTGTTCGTGGGACCAGCCGCGTTGCCGTTGCCAAACGCCAGTCCCCACAGGCCCATAATCGTTATCGGCGCGCCGTTCATGTCGTCCAACTGCCCGTCAAGGGCACCCGTGTGGATGTTGTAAGCGTTGATGTGGCCGTCGCCGAAGTTGCCGACGAGCAGGTCATGGCTGAAAGCGCCAAAGTGGTTGGGAGCCAGGGCCAGGCCCCACGGCGAATTCAGGTTCCCGTTGGAGATCAGCCGCTTGATCAGGTTCCCGTTCGTGTCGTAGACGTCGACGAAGCCGTTTCCCGGTCCCGCCGCGTCATCGTGCTTTGCCGCGTCCTGAAGAGCATACGTCACGTAGATCTTGCCGCCGATGTTGCGGATGCCGAACGGGGCGAAACCGGCAGGCAGCGACGGGTCGCTGAAAGAACCTGCGAGCGTTGCAGGCGCGAAGTTCCTGTCGAACACGTCAACCGTCCCGGCGCGGAAGTTGGCGGCGAATATGAAGTTGCCGTCCTGGTTGTGCCCAAGAGCGATACCCTTGTAGACAGCGCCCGGCGAGTTGTCAACTTCGAGGACGGCGTCGTCAGAATCGACGAGTTGCGGGCTCCAGGCGGAGATCGTGCCGTCCTCAGTGGCGAAGATGAACCTGGCTGGGTTAACCGAGTCTACAAGAAAGTCGCTGGTCGGGTTGAAAACGTTGCCGGTTGGGGTGGATCCGGTCTCGGGCGGAATCTCCACGACGAGCGACAGAGCCGTCGGCGAGTCAGGGTTCTGAACGTTATAGAGTGTGGCCAGACCGGTGCCGTTGTCGGAGATCCAGAACGGCGTGGTCGGGCCGGCCGAGATTCCCCAGGCGTTCACCAGGTTAGCGTCGGTGAGGATCGCCATTCCCGGTAGGTCGGAGACTAAGTTCGTCTGCTCGTAGGAGTTCTGCGGGTTGTTCTTGTTCTTCGGCCCGGCGCCCTGAGCAGCCGCCGGCATGAGCGCCGCGACAACGACGGCCACAAACAGCAGCCTTGGAGACAGTAGCTTCCGTGCGTTCACCATTCTGTGCTCCTTTCGTCTACTCGCTTACCGCTGATCAGCTTCCTGCCAATCACTGGCGCCTGCGGCCCGACATAGAAACGTTGTGAGCGTCTTTCACTTGGAGAATTGCCCGCGTCCCTCCCCATCCGCGCCGAAGACGACTATGAGGCGATCGGCTTCAATGGCAGGTTAACATCCCTTTGTGGGGCTTCCGTGAACATTTGGGATGCGTTACGTGAAGGACTTATGAACGTACTGGACGAAGTATCGAGACTCAGGCCATAAGGCGAGCGCGGAACGCCACCCCATCGATGGCTCTCTGCGCTCGCCTCTGACGATCAACAAAGCCCCGAGGTCGGCGTTTCGCCGGTCACGAGCGCATTCCGCCCGCTCCGGCTGCCACCGTCTTTGGCAGGCCCAGCGCCTTGTACACGGAGAACTCACGAACGCGGGGCGTCCCTATCGAGGCGTTCTTCAGTGCCCGCCCCAGATCGCGGTCCAAGAACCGGTCGAAGTCCGCCCGCGTCTCCCACACGTCAACAACTTGCCAGCCGCTCTCATAGGGACCGGCGAGGTGGAGAATCATGCCCGTCGGTCGCTCCGTACCACCCTCGTCCAGCCGAAGCTCTTTCATCACGTTGTCGTACTGCTCCCGACGCACGCCGGGAAACTCAATCACTAGTGCGATAGCCATTTCCTTTGCCTCTTTCTGCACCGGCCGTTCTCATCTAACCGGCAACACATTAGCGTACCGCCGCGACGTGCAAGGCGCGTGAGTTATGCCGGTGTTATGTGAAGAACGGGTGAAGGCGAGAACGCGGGACGGCCGCGGTGGATTACACCGCGAGCTTGGCGATGTGCTTCTCCGCCGTGAGCGAGCGCTCCGATTGCGGGTCGAAGGCGTGCATCTCGCTGAGGTCGAACAGCACCTGAAGGTTGCGGCCCGGCTTCGCCTTCGTGCGCGGGTCCACGCGGGCCAGGAAGTTGACCCCATCCGTGATCAGGTGGAGGAAGACCTCGTTGCCCATCAGCTCGACCACGTCGATCTGCGCCTCCACGGGCACCGGCACGACCCCGGTACGCGGGAACTCCGCATCGTGGATGCTCTCCGGGCGCACGCCCAGCACGACTCGCTTGCCGCGGTAGGGCGCCAGCGCCGTCGCCTTCTCCGCCGGCACCGGCAACTGGAACGGGCCGACGTCGAGGACCGGCGACTCCGGCTCGCCCTTCACCTGCGCGTCGAAGAAGTTCATCGCCGGGCTGCCGATGAAGCCGGCGACGAACATGTTGTTCGGGCGCTCGTACAGCTCCTGCGGCCGGCCGGTCTGCTGCAGCACGCCGTCGCGCAGAACGGCGATGCGGTCGGCCATAGTCATCGCTTCCGTCTGGTCGTGCGTCACGTAAAGGAACGTCGTGCCCAGGCGCTCGTGCAGCTTGCTGAGCTCGGCGCGCGTCTGCACGCGCAACTTGGCGTCGAGGTTGGAGAGAGGCTCGTCGAAGAGAAACGCCTTCGGCTGGCGAACGATCGCCCGCCCTACCGCGACGCGCTGCCGCTGTCCGCCGGAGAGCTGTCGCGGCTTTCGCTTCAGCAGGTCTTCGATGCCCAGCACCCGGGCGGCCTCCGTCACGCGGTTCCGGATCTCCAGCTTCGGTACCTTGCGGAGGCTCAGCCCGAAGGCCATGTTGTCGTAGACGGTCATGTGGGGGTAGAGAGCGTATGACTGAAAGACCATCGCCAGGTCGCGGTCCTTCGCCGACAGGTCGTTGACCACGCGGTCGTCGATGTAGATATTGCCGGCAGTCACGCGCTCCAGGCCGGCAAGCATGCGCAGCGCCGTCGACTTGCCGCAGCCGGACGGGCCGACGAGCACCAGGAACTCGCGGTCGGCGACCTTCAGGCTCAGGTCGCTGATAGCCGTCGTTTCGTCGAACTTCTTCGTCACGTGGTCGAAGGTAATGCTCGCCATGGATTCCTTGCGCCCGCCTCCCCCTATCCTTTCACGGCGCCCGTGAGGAGGCCCTCGACGAAGTAGCGCTGCAGGGCAAAGAAGATGAACAGCGGCACGACCATCGACACGAAGGCGGCCGCCGTTAGTACCTGATAGTTGCTGCCGAAGGAGTTGACCAGATTCGTGATGTTAACGGTCATCGGATAAAGGCGCGGATCGCCAAGGAGCGTCAGGGCGACCAGCAGGTCGTTCCAGACCCAGAGGAACTGGAAAATCGCCAGCGCGCCCAGAGCAGGGACGGAGAGCGGCAGGATAATGCGGAAGAAGACGCCCAGGTCGGAGGCGCCGTCCAGATAGGCAGATTCGATAAGGTCTCTCGGCAGGGAGCCGAAGAAGTTGCGTAACAGATAGACCGCTAGCGGCAAGCCGTATGCTGTGTGCGCCAGCCAGATGCCGGGAAAGCTGCTCACCCCGAAAACGTTGCCGCCGATGAGCGGCATGGTGATGTTGGGCGTGAAGCGGACGTACAATCGCAGTACCGGAATAAGCGTCATCTGCAGCGGCACGACAAGCATGCCCACCGTCAGCAGGAAGAGGCCGCCCCGGCCCGGGAAGCGCATCCACGAGAAGGCGTAAGCAGCCAGCGCGGCGACCAGGATTACGAGAAGCGTCACCGGCACCGAGATCACCAGGCTGTTGACGAAGGCCCGCGCCATGCCCCGGTGCTGGAGCACGTTCTGATAGTTGGCGAAGGTGAAGTGGAACGTTGGCTTGAAAGCATTCCACCAGCCGCTGCTGGCAATCGCTTGCGGCGTGCGGAACGAGCTGACAAGCAGCGCGATCGTCGGGACGCTCCAGAGGATGGCGAGGCCGATGAGCGCCACGTGCAGCGGCACGCGCGTCCCCATCCACTGGAGAAAGCGCCGCAACAGGCCGCCCGACTCCTTCGTCGAAAGCAGCGGCATGGTTATCCGCCCCCTTCGCGCCTCCTCTGCCATCAGCGCGTCTCCTCCTGGAACTGGAAGCGGCGGATGCTCACGACCATGATCGGGACGACGGCGAGGAGCAGCACTATCGCCAGCGCCGAACCGACGCCGAAGTTGCCGAATAAGAACGACTCCCTGAAGAAGAGCGTCGCGATCACATCCGTCTTGAAAGCGCCGCCGCTCATCACCCACACGAGGTCGAACAGCTTCAGCGCCTGAATGACCAGCGTCGTCGCGACGACCGCGATCGTCGGCGAGAGGACCGGGATGATTATCCGCCGGAAGATCTGCCATTCGTTCGCCCCGTCTACGCGCGCCGCCTCCAGCATCTCCGACGATATGCCCTTCAGCCCCGCCGACAGCACGACCATCGCGAATCCCGTCCAGATCCACACACCGACGGCGATGAGGGCGAAGTTGTTGATCTGGATCGGCTCGGGCAGCGTCCTCGGTCCGCGCGAAGTTAGCCACGCCTGCGGCGACAGGTTGTTCTGCAGCCAGGCGGTCGGATGTCCGCCGAGATAGGTAATGAAGGCGTTGAGTGTCCCGACATGCGGGTTGTACTCGTACATGAAGCGCCAGATCACGGAGGCGGCGACGAACGAGATCGCCATCGGGACGAAGATGGCCGACTTGGCGACGGACTCGTAGCGCACGCGCGAGGCCAGCACGGCGATGCCCAGGCCAACCGCGACACAAAGGCCGGTGAACAGAATCAGCCACATCAGATTGTTGAGAATGGCGGAGTGCGTGTCTGTGACCAGCGGCGCCGGGTTGTCGATTATGAACTTGTAGTTGGAAAGGCCGACGAAATTAGACGAACTCGGCCCGTAGAAGCTCCGGCGCAGCGTATCGATTGAGGGGTAGACGAGGAACACGCCCAGAAGGACAAGCGCCGGCGATAGCCAGAGCCAGGGCACCCACCAGCGTCGTCCAATCATCGCGACCTCTCAGGAAGGGCAGCCCGGGTGTTGCCCGGACCGCCCTTCGCATTCGCTACTGTTGCTAACCGCTATGCGCTAATGCCCCCGTTGCGCCTCGATGCTGGAAAGAATGCTGTCCAATTGCCCCGGATTGGCAAGGTACTGCGTGACTCCCGTGAAGAGCGTGGTCTCCAGCGCGCCGCCGATTGCGTCGTCGAGGCTGAAGCGGAACGGGTTGGCGTTCTGCAACTGCTGCGCGACCGCCTTATCGACCGAACTCGGGTAGCTGTTCAGGTCGACTTTGTTGTTCACCGAATGGAAACCGCCCCGCTGGACCCAGATCGTCTGCGCCTGCGCACTCTCCAGCCAGCTCATCAGCGAGCAGGTCGAGGGATTGCTGTTGAACATGTAGACGATGTTCGCGCCGCCGGTGACGCCGGTGTTGCCCGCTCCCGGCCAGGGGAAGTAGTTGTAGTCGGTCCCGGCGACCTCGTTCGGGAACTGGCTGGTGATGAAGCCGGTGATGAAGCTGCCCTCGAACACCAACGCTGCCGTGGGCGGCGACGCAAACGGCGGGAAAGCGGCGTCCTGGAAGTTCGTGGCGTTGATAGCTGCGGCATCGCCCTGCTGGACGTACCCGGCTGTTAGCGCAATCTGCCCGAACTGCTGCCACGCCGATTTCATGCGCTGGTCGGTGAAGGGAATGGAGCCGTCAATGATGCCGTCGTACACCGACGGACCGTAGTCGGCCAGGATGAGCTGGTCGATCCAGTCCGCGCCGGGGAAGCCGTCCGCGCCCGTTCCCGCCTGCATGCCCATCGACCAGGGCGCAATGCCCTTCGCTTTGATCGAATCGGAGAGAGCGATCAGGTCGTTGAAGGTGCTGTTGGTGTTCAGCGGCTGAACGCCCAGGGTCGTGAACTCCTTCGGGTTGTACCAGATGCCCCCTTTGGAGTCGACCTTCATCGGGAAGCCGTAGAGAACGCCGTTGACCGTGCCGAAGTCCTGGAACGAGGTCGAATAGTCGGCCTTGACCGCCGCTTCCAATCCCGGACAGGCGGAGAGAGGCGCGAGCTTCCCCTGGGTCGCGAACTGCTTGAACAGCCCGATCTCTGCTGGTATGGCGATGTCCGGCGGGTTATTGCCCTGCACCCGAAGAGACAGGTCAGTCGTGATGTTGCGGCTGCCGGTGAAGTTGGCAGTGCCGCCTGTCTGCTGCTGCCACGGCGCGACCATCGCGTCGAAGCTGTCGAGCTCGCCGTCGCCCCAGATGCCGAGGACGCTCACGGCGCCGGCCTTCTGCGGCGTGCCGGTCGTCACGGGCGCCGGCGTACTGGTCGTCGCGGGCGCCGTAGTCGCTTTAGGTGTGCTGGGCGTCGGTGTCTTGTTGCCGCCACCGCCGCCACACGCCGTCACGAAGAGCATGAGCAGGGATACTATCGCCAGGACACACAAAGAGGCAGGACTTCGATGGAGATGCATAATTGACTCCTTTCACAACGAAACGCCGCCGTGCTGCTTCGGCGCGTGGCAGAGAGGTTAGCTTTAACCTAGTTGCGATTTGTGCAGCACTCGTGAGGCGCGCTGCCGGAAACGTGCAGAAGGCGTGAAAGCGCCTCCTGCTGAGTCGTCGGGAGGTAAACAAGCACCGCCGCCAAGTCGCGTTCCGCCCAAACCCGCCCTGCACTATACTGACGCTGCTCGACCTCGACGAGATTGGGACGGCCAGCACCCCACGTCGCGTTCGAAAGGGCAACATGAGCACGTCTTCCCAGCTCGATGCTATCTTCTTCCCGCGCGCTCTCGCCGTCATCGGCGCGTCGCCGAACGAGGACGCCTGGGGCAGCCGCTTCCTCAAAGCGCTCCTCGACTTCGGTTTCAAAGGTAAGCTCTTCCCCGTCAACCCCAGCGGCGGCGAAGTCTTCGGCCTGCCCATCTACCCGACCGTCGCCGACATCCCCGAGCACGTCGACTCCGCCGACATTATGGTGCCGGCGCCTCTGGTGCCGCAGGTCCTCCGCGAGTGCCTGGCGAAGGGCATCCGCGGCGCCCAGATCTACAGCTCCGGCTTCGCGGAGACCGGCGACCCGGAACGGGCAGCGCTGGAGCAGGAGCTCAAGCGAATCGCGGCGCAGGGCATACGCGTCATCGGTCCGAACTGCTTCGGCGTCTACTGTCCGGCGTCGGGCCACACCCTCTTGCCCGGCGGCAACTTCCCGAAGGAGAGCGGGCCGGTCGCCTTCATCTCCCAGAGCGGCGGCCACGCGGTCGAGCTCGGGCGTCAGGCAAAAGGACGTGGCCTGCGCTTCAGCGTCGCCGTCAGCTACGGCAACGCCTGCGACGTCAACGAGTGCGACCTGCTGGAATACATGGCGAACGACCAGGCGACGAAGGTCATCACGATGTACCTGGAGGGCCCGCGCGATGGCCGCCGCTTCTTCGACCTCGTGAAGGCGACGGCGCCGCGAAAACCAATCGTCATCTGGAAAGCCGGGCTGACAGAGGCCGGCTCGAGGGCGGTGCGCTCCCACACCGGCTCGCTCGGCGGCGAGGCGGAGGTCTGGCGGGCGCTCTTCCAGCAAACCGCGGCGATACGGGCCGGCAGCCTGGAAGAGCTGGCCGACACGGCGGAGGCGCTCCTCGTGCTGCCCCGCGAGACCGGACGCCGCATCGGCATGGTCGGTGGCGGCGGCGGCACGAGCGTCGCGGCAACCGACGCCTGCGCTGCGGTCGGCCTGGAGATCCCCCCCTTCGACGACGCCATGCGGCGACGGCTGCTGGAGCTCCTGCCGATCGCGGGAACGATGATGCGCAACCCCGTCGACGTTGGCGTGCCGGTCGTGCCGCCGCCTGTCTTCCGGAGCGTGCTCGAAGCCGTCGCCGCGCACGAGAGCGTCGACACGGTCATTGCTACCCAGCCGCTGTTCTACGTCCTCGGCGGCCACTTCCCGATGCCGAACCCGCAGGAGGTCGTTCGGGCGCTGGTCGATGTTCCGGCGGCGGTGCGCGATAAGTTCGGCAAGCCGGTCGTTATCGTCCTGCCCGTCGGCGGCGAAGAGGTGGAGATGACCGAGGCGGAGGCCGGCCGCCGGCGGGCGCGCGACCGCTATCGGGAGATGGGGATCTTGGCGCTGCCCAGCCTGGAGCGAGTCGTGCGGACCGTGGCGAACGTTGTGACCTACTACGAGAAGGCCTCGACGGCCTGATCGCATAAGAAAGGAGCGAGAAATGACGGAGCCTTCGTTTGACCTGACCGGCCGGGTGGCCGTCGTGACCGGCGGATCGCGCGGCATCGGCCGGGCCATCGCGCTCGGTATGGCCGGCTACGGCGCCGACGTCGTCGTGGCGAGTCGCAAGCAGGAGGACTTGGACGTCGTGGCCACCGAGGTGCGGGCGCTGGGCCGAAAAGCGGGCGCCATCGCCACCCACATGCGCAATCGCGAGGACATCGACCGGTTGGTGCAGGCGACGCTCGACCAGTTCGGCAAGATCGATATCCTGGTGAACAACGCCGGCACCAACCCCTACTTCGGGCCGCTTGTCGAAATCGAAGAGCGGACGTGGGATCAGATCATGACGGTCAACCTGAAGGGCTACTTCCTGCTGGCGCAGTCGGTCGCCAAAGGGATGATGGAGCGGAAGTCGGGCAATATCATTAACGTCGCTTCCGTCGGCGGCAGGCGGGCTTCGCCGGGCCTGGGCTGCTACTCCATCAGCAAGGCTGGCGTCATTATGTTAACTCAAGTGCTGGCGCAGGAGCTGGGCCCGCACGGAATACGCGTGAACGCCATTGCTCCCGGCGTCATCCAGACGAAGTTCGCGCAGGCGCTGTGGGAGAACGAGGCGATCCTGCAGCGAACACTGTCGCAGACGCCGCTGGGTCGCATAGGGCGACCGGAGGAGATGGCGGGCGTGTGCGTCTGGCTGGCCTCGGACGCCTCAAGCTACGTGACCGGCCAGACGATAGTACTGGATGGAGGGCAACTGGCGTAGGGCGCCGCTTCGGTTGACAGGAGGCTTCGCGCGCCCCTACAATGAAGCTCGCTGGGCAGCCAGCGAAGAGTGTGCGGCCCCGTGGTGTAGCGGACTAACATGCCACCCTGTCACGGTGGAGATCGGGGGTTCGAATCCCCTCGGGGTCGCCAGTTCAGTACTCCGCATGAGAAGCTGACAATAGCTCATTTCGAAGAACGGTTCGAACTCCCGTCGTGGCTTCGCCGCCACGACTTCTTTGTCTTTCAGCCATATCTCGTCAAAGAGGCAGCGGGCCAACTGCGAACCTTCCGCTGGTAGTCCGTGAGCCGCCGCCATCCACGCCGGATCGTCCCGTCAGCCGCAAAGGGCTTCGAAGAAGGCGGCTTCGCAGGTGGCCTGCTCGTCCCGCGAGAGCCATCCGTCGTGCCGGTAGCCGCTCGCCCGGCCTACGCTCGCGGCCTTCTCAGCCCACAGCGGATTGTAAGGAAGCAGGCGCGCTTCCGAGAAGCCGAGCCGTCGTAGGAAGACCCCGATGGCGCGCAGGCTGTCGAGATCGGCGGTGAGGCCGGGGATCAGAGGCACGCGGGGCAGGACGCGCCCGGGCGCGCGCTCCGCCAAAACCCTCAGGTTCTCCAGGATAACCCCGTTCGGCCGGCCGGTGTGGCGCCGGTGCAGATCCTCATCAATGAACTTGACGTCATAGTAAACCTGGTCCAGGTGAGGCAGGAGACGGTCGCAGAATGTGTCCAACCGGAACAGCCCGCACGTCTCGACGAGCGTGTGGACACCTGCCGCCTGCAGCCGCTTCAGCAGATCTTCGACGTAGCGGGGGAACATCGTCGCTTCGCCGCCGGAGAGGGTCACGCCGCCGCCGGAATTGCGGTAGAACGGCTGGTCGCGGAGAAGGAGCGGCAGCAAATCGTCGATCTCCCAGTAGCGCCCGACCCGCTTGAGGGCGCCGGTGGGGCAGACGTCCGCGCAGAGGCCGCAGCGGTTGCAGCGCGAGCGGTCAAATGCGACGGCGGGGCCTGCGCCCAGCGCTCGCGGCGTGCACACGGGCATGCACTCACCGCAGGCGATGCAGTCCTTCTCCAGGAAGGCGATCTCCGGGCGGGAGTCGATCGCTTCCGGGTTGTGGCACCAGACGCAGGCCAGCGGGCAGCCTTTGAAGAAGACGGTTGTCCTGATTCCCGGCCCGTCGTCCAGCGAGTTGGGCCGCACGTCAACGATCAGCGGGCGCCGTCGCTCCGGTGCAGATGAGGACGCTCCAGCCGAGGTCACGTCGGGCCCGGCCATGACAACTAACGGAACTCCGCCCGCTCGATGAGCTCGATCTGCATCTCGCGGTTGAGCTCGACGAAGTAGGCGTTGTAGCCGGAGATACGGACCATCAGGTTGCGGTAGTTCTCCGGGTGCTCCATGGCGTCGCGGAGAGTCTCAGTGGTCACCATGTTGAACTGCATCTGCATGCCACCCAGCTCGAAGTAGGTCCTGGCATAGCTGGTGGCGTGCTCGACGAACTCGGCGTGGGGCTCGCCCGGCGCCGGCGTCAGCTTAACGTTGAAGGCGATGTTGTTGGGCATTTTCAGCGGGTCGAGAGCGGCGACGGTGCGGATGTTATCGAGCAGGTTGGGCGACGCCGACGCCGCTGGCGTGATGCCTGGCGTGAACGCCTTGCCCCGTTTGCGGCCGCTGGGCAGGGCGCCGGAGAGCGCGCCGAAGACCACGTGGTTCGACATGCTCCAGAAGCCGCTCGTGTAGCGACCGCCCCGGTAGTTTGTCTTCGACTGGTACTGCTCATAGATGAAGTTGATGATATCCTCGGCCATCTCCCGCGTGCCCGGCGCGTCCGAGCCGAACTTGGGAACGCGCTTCATGATACGGGCATGAAGCGCCTCGTGGCCGACGAAGTCGTCGTGGAGCGCCCGCAACAGCGTGCCGAAATCGACCGCTTTCTCCTCGTACACCAGTTGCCGGATCGCCAGCAGGCTATCGACCACGTCGGCGACGGACACCAGCGCGGCGCCGGAACTATTGTACTTCGCGCCGCCGTCGATGACGTCGCGGCTGCTCTCGAAGCACCCCCTGATCAGCGACGACAGGAGCGGCGTCGGGTGGAGGTACTGGTGGGCGCGTCCCAGCAGGTTGTTGTACTCCACCGACTGCCCGATCAGGTAGCCGAGCTGCTCTTTGTAAGCAGCCAGAAACTTGTCGAAGGTGTCGAAGCGCGAGGAGTCGGTGACTTCGCCGGTATGTGGGCCGACCTGCTGGCGGATGAGCGGATGGTAGCCATCGTTGAGCGCCATCTCCAGTGCAGCTACTGTGTTCAAGAGCATGCAGTTGGTGTGACCGATATGCCGGCCGCAACTGGTCGGCTCGACGCAGCCGGTGGCGCCCCAGTCGCGCGCGTCCGCCAGGGCGAACCCCTGGTTGACCAGCGTGGCGATCACCGCCTCATCGTTGTGGATTGAAGGCGTCGACGTGGTGATAACGTTCACTTCGCAGAGGCGGCGCAGGTACTCTAGAGAGTTCACCTTCGGGTGGTAGCGAGCGTTCAGGTTGGGGTCGCGCAGGGTCAGCATCTCGGCGACCTTGAGCACGATATAGGTCATGTCGCAGACGGCGCTGTTCCCTTCGGCATCGACGCCGCCGACCGTCAGCGCCATGTCGGAGGAGCTGCCGGCGAAGAGACGGATGCCCGCGCTCGGAACCAGGGGGAGATGGTCTGCGCACTGGAGGAAGAACGACCCGACCAGCTCCAGCGCGCGCCGCACGACTGCCTCCCGCTCGTCGTCTGTCTGTGCCGAGGCCATGTCGCTCAGGAAGTAGGGCTGGAGCCAGACATCCAGCCGGCCGAGGGAGAGGCCGGCGTTCATGTTCTCCATGTGCAGCGCGATCTGGATGAGCAGAATGGCGCTCAGCGCCTCGTGGAGCGACTCGGCGGGGCCGGCCGGGACTTTGCGGCAGATGCGGGCCATCTCCAGGAGGTCGCGGCGCCGCTCCGCCTGCGCGGGGTCGGCGGCGAGATCGGCCGCCATAGCCTCCGCCTTTTCGGCCAGCCGCTCAGCGTAGCGCAGCGTTCCCTCGATCACGATCTGCGCGGCCTGATAGAAGTTGCGGGCCCGCGCATCAGGCGCCGTCGCCTCAAGACGCGCCGCCTCCTCCCCGAAAGAGAGCAGCCCCCGCTGCAGCACCGCCGGGTAGTCGGGAATGGTGTGCGAGACGGCAGCGGTCTTCCACATGAAGTAGAGGACCCAGCGCTCGTCCAATTGTTGACATCGCGCGTTGCCCCACTCCCGCCGTGTCCACTCGCGTATGTTGCGGTCGGCCCAGAACGGGAAGACGTCCTGGTTGAGCAGGTCAACGTCGGCAGCAGAGATGCGGTATGGATTCAGCTCGCGTTTGCTCACCGTCGTGAGCTCTGCCCAGATGTTGATGCCCGACATTTCGGGGTAGATGACGACGCCGGGGAACTTGGTGGTCGTGGTCCCCGGCAGGAGGGCGCCGTCGCGGATCACGGGCTCCTTGTTGACGAGAACGTGATGGAGCGCTCCGGCCTGTCTCAGCTCGGGGTCGATTTCGCGGCCTTCGGTGTCAATCTCGAAGCCGTGCTCTCGGTAGTACTGCGTGATCAGCCGCGGCCGTTCGGTGCAGATCTCACCTTGAGCGCCGAAGAACTCGGCGCGCATGGCCTTGAGCCGCGGGAAATCATCGATGACGTAGCGGCTGAGGTAAGGGTCGTCTAGGACGGCGACCTCCTGCGTCCGCTCACAGCGCAGGTTCTCGCGTCGTCTCTCCACCTGCGATGCGCCCAGCATGGAATCGCCGCGCGCGGCCAGTTCACCCGAACCGATCGTGCCGTCCAGCGTCCGGCGCCAGCGGCGGTTGCGAGCGACGGCGGTCAGATGGCCGAGCCGGGCCAGGTAGCTCATGTTGCCTTCGAACGACAGCCTGTTCTCGAGCAGCAGGTTCAGCGGGTCGGAGCGCGCGAAGGGCGACAGAAAGGAGCGCAGAGCAGCGGAATCGGAGAACGTCGCCACCAGGTCGGGGTCCTGGACGAGGCCGGTGCCGGCCCGCATCCTTCCGGCCTCGATCGTAAGATAGAGGATGGTGGCGCCGGCGGCGGTGCGGAACTGGTAGCGGGAGTCGAACGGTTCTAGAGTCCCATTGTGGCGCCGGTAGAGCTCACGCCTGAGGTCCGGCCTTCGGCTAAAAGACGAGGCCATCAATTTCAGCACTACCGCCAGATAGGGGCCGGTCACGCGCTCGAGTACGGCTTCTCGCACTCCCACGTTGGTCTCCTGTCGGAGTCTTGTCTACCGTGTCGCAGAATGATCCTACACCCAGCCGGACGAGAGGGGGAATCCGGTTCTTCCCAAACAGATGGTTGGGCAGAGCGTCGGAAAAGCGTCAGAGGCGGCGGCGCAACCGTACATGCCGAACGACCTGATCGCGTCGGTCCTGAAGAAGTAGCTGCGCCAGCCGGGCGCTTGATGAGGCGAACTCGTCGCCGTTCGGCACCCGCCTTACTTCGCGCTCGGCGCCTTCTTGACCTTGTCCTGCTTGGGCTTCTTGACCTTCTTGCCGCCCTTGTCCTTGCGCGCCATTGTGTCCCTCCTTCCGCTTTCGTCAGGATAGTAACACGAGCCGGAGCCGCGGGCGAAGGGCCCGACTGAGCAACAGCCTCCGCCCGCATGATCTACACTTGGCGCTGGGTTACGCCGCCGCGAAGATCAGGAGACTCGCAATCCAATCGGGATATCGCGCTTCGACTCTATCCGCCTCCCCGAAGGGAGAAACGGCGCAGTAATAAGGCGTTCTCCGCGGATCGTCTCCAGGATCCGCTCGTAGACCTCGAAGTAGCCGTCGACCATGACTGGGACGTCGAATCGCTTCTCGACGTAGCTCCGGCAACGCCTGGGGTCGATCTCGCCGACATGGCGGACTGCTTCCACCATGCCGTCGACATCGTCGACCAGGAAGCCGGTCTCACCGTCCACCACGATCTCGGGCGCGGCCCCGCGAGCGAAAGCGACGACGGGCGTGCCGCAAGCCATCGCTTCGGGCATTACCAGACCGAAGGGCTCTTCCCACTCGATCGGCGCCAGCAGGCAACGAGCTCTGGCGTACAGGTCTCGCTTCTCCTGCGCGTCGGCCTCGCCGAAGAACCGCACCAGCTTGCCGTCGATCTGAGGCTCCACCATGGCTTCAAAATAGGCCCGGTCGACCGCGTCCACTTTGCCTGCGATGATCAGCGGCATGGAAAGGCGGCGCGCCACTTCGATAGAGAGATGTGTTCCCTTTTCCGGCGAGACACGGGCCAGACAGAGGAGGAAATCCTTCTTGTTCGCGCGGAACGGGAAGGTCTGGACGTCGATCGCGTTGTGGACGACTCCAGCGAATCGGGCGCTGTGCAGGCCAAAGAAGCCCTTTGCCTGCGACCAGCTGATCGTGTTGTAGAACTCGTTGTAGTGATCCCAAACGAAGCGATTGTCCGGCGTCAGGATGCCGTGGGTCGTCGTTAGCATGGGCACATCTATGAGTCCGGCAAAGGCCATCAGGAATTCGCCCGTGTGGTTGTGGATGATGTCGAAGTCCGAGGCGTCACACAGCGCTTCGGCGCCGTGCACGAGCTCGTACGGAAGAGTGCTCTCGACTCCCGTCGCGGTTCTCAGGCTGCGTGGGTAGACCGAGCGTAGCTCCGCCAGGGTGATGGAGTCGCCGGAGGCGCGCAGTACGACGTCATGTCCCCGCTGGACGAGGCCGTCCGCCAGCAAACCGACGATGGCCTCGGTGCCGCCGTAGGCGGGAGGCGGGACTCGTTCCGCAAGTGGTGCAACTTGCAGTATTCTCATATCTTCTTCTCTCTTTTCTCTCTCTTCAAGATAAGTTCACCTGCGCCTTGTTATGGCAGGCTACACATGCACTAAGGACGGATTGAACTCAGGGGGTCTCGCTTGTTCCAATCGCCTGAGGGAGTATAGGGCTTTCTGGTGAGGGGAAAGAACTGCCCTGGACAAGACCACTGTCAGGTTAGCACACGATATGTGCTCTTGTCAATCGTTTTCGGTGCCGCACTGTTCGGGAAAGTAATAATGCTCTCAGGCCTTTGCGACGAGGGAAATGCTGACCCCATTCACACACCATCTTGTATATAGGAGTGTCTCCCTGTGGTGTTTTTCTGTGGTCTTGGAGTATCTTGAGTGCCAGCGCCGCGAGCGCATCTTGGCGGCGCAAGGCCTATCCAACCTGAGGACCTGCAACTTCCGATTGTCGAGCGCAGTTGGGGCTTGATCCCTAGGCCTCTTGAGTGGCGTTCCAGGTCCGTGCGCCGCTGGTTCCCGTCAACAACGAGAGCCGAGCCATGCCTATGGATTCACCGTTTGTTGCGGCGTAGTATCGGCGGAGACGCAGAAGTGCGAGGACGGAATCATGGAGTACCGTTCGTTCGGACGGACCGGTGTGAAAGTAAGCAGCCTCTGCCTCGGCTGCATGATGTTCGGCGGTAAGACAGACCCTGCCGAATCGCAGAAGATCATCGACCGGGCGCTCGACGCAGGCATCAATTTCATCGATACCGCAAACGTCTACAACCTGGGCAAGAGCGAAGAAGCGACCGGAGAAGCACTCAAGCGCAACGGAAAACGGGGGGACGTTGTCTTGGCGACGAAGGTGCACTGGAAGATGGGGGAAGGCGCAAATGACTGGGGCAACAGCCGCCGCCACATCATCGAGCAGTGCGAAGCAAGTCTCCGCCGATTGCAGACCGACTACATCGACCTCTATCAGATCCACCGCCCTCAGCCCGACATCCCGATCGACGAAGCGCTCCGCACCCTCGACGATCTCGTGCATGCCGGCAAGGTGCGCTACATTGGGAGCAGCACCTTTGCAGCCTGGCAGGTCGTCGAATCGCTGTGGGTCGCGAAGGAGCTCGGCCTGAATCGCTTTGTGTCCGAGCAGCCGCCGTACAATCTCCTCGACCGTCGGATTGAGCGTGAGCTACTGCCCATGGCGCGGACGTTCGGACTCGCGGTCATACCGTGGAGCCCACTTGCCGGCGGCCTCCTGACTGGCAAGTACCGGCGCGGTGAGGAGCCGCCTGCCGGCAGCCGGTTCGAGGACTACGAGAACAACCCGCTCCTCAGGCATCGCATGACTGAGCGAATCTACGATGTTGTGGAAGGATTACAGCCGCTGGCCGAAGAGAAGGGCATCACACTGTCCCAGCTCGCCCTGGCCTGGTGCATGCAGCGAACGGGCGTGACGAGCCCGATCATTGGCCCGCGCACGCTGGAGCAGCTCGAAGATAACCTCGGTGCCCTCGAAGTTACATTCAGCGAAGATGAACTGAAGCGGATAGATCGCATTGCCCGCCGCGGGGACGCCGTCGCACCCTTCTACGAAGCGGACTTCGGCCCGCACCCGCATCGCATTTGATAGAAGGCTCCTCCCGGGGACAAGCGTAGAGATAGAACATGATCGCCAACTGGAAATCGGCGGGTCGCATCGGCTTCGTTTCCGCCCTCCTGCTACTGATGGCAGCTTGCGGTGGCAACGAGAAGGCCTCTCCCACGGCGAGCGAGACGTCGCAGCCGGAAGGCATTCACAAGATCCAGCACGTCGTCATGATTATGCAGGAGAACCGCAGCTTCGACCACTACTTCGGGACGTTCCCCGGCGCGGAGGGCATACCGATGAAGGACGGTATCCCCACCGTATGCGCACCCGATCCCCGCACCAACCAATGCGTAAAGCCCTACCACGACCCCGACGACCTGAACTACGGCGGGCCTCATGAGGCAGGTGCTGCCTTGGCGGATATCGACGGCGGGAAAATGGACGGCTTCATCGGCCAGCAGATAGCAGGCGGGACGGGCGGCGCCTGCGTCATCTTTCCCAACAACCCGAACTGCAGCGGCACCCCTGCCACGCCGGACGTGATGGGCTACCACGACGCCCGGGAGATTCCCAACTACTGGACCTACGCCGAGCAATTCGTCCTCCAGGACCACATGTTTGAGCCGAACGCCTCCTGGAGCCTGCCCGCGCACCTGTTCATGGTCTCGGAGTGGTCGGCTCAGTGCAGCCGGGCGGACGATCCTTCCAGTTGCGTCAACGCGATGAACGTGCCTGACTACCCGCCGGACCTCCGCGTCGGTCTCCGGCCCGATGGCTCGGTGCCGCGGGCCGACTACGCCTGGACCGACCTGACATATCTGCTCCACAAGTCGAATGTGTCCTGGGCCTACTACGTTGCGGAGGGCACGGAGCCCGACTGTGAGGATGACGCGATGGCCTGCATCCCAAAGGCTCAGAGCGCGGGCACGCCGGGCATCTGGAACCCGCTGCCCTGGTTCGACACCGTGCGCGAGGACGGGGAGCTGGGGAATATCGAGACGCTCAGCAACTTCTACAAAGCTGCTCAAGATGGCACCCTACCGGCCGTCTCCTGGATCACTCCCGACGGCGACGTTAGCGAGCACCCGCCGGCACTGGTCAGCGACGGCCAGGCCTACGTCACCGGGCTGATCAACGCCATCATGCAGGGCCCCGACTGGGATAGCACGGCGATCTTGCTGGCGTGGGACGATTGGGGCGGTTTCTACGACCATGTTGTCCCGCCCAACGTGGACGAGAATGGCTACGGCCTACGCGTCCCAGGCCTGGTCATAAGCCCCTACGCTAAGCAGGGGTACATCGATCACCAGACCCTCAGCTTCGACGCCTACGTGAAGTTCATTGAGGACCTGTTCCTGGGCGGCCAGCGAATCGACCCGGCAACGGACGGTCGCGCCGACCCGCGCCCCGATGTCCGTGAGGACGCGCCGATACTTGGGGACCTTCTGCAGGACTTCGACTTCTCGCAGTCGCCGCGCCCGCCCCTAATCCTGCCTGAGCGTCCACCCTCAGGTCCGGCCTCCGTGGGATCCTGACGCTTGGCGCTGACTATCGCCACTGACACCATCTTCCCTCAATGTGCGCCCCTGGCGATGCCCACCCCAGGCCCGCTCCGCTAACTGGCACTAGTTCAGACCGCTCTCCCACTCTCGCTTAGAGAGCACTCCGCTTCACTTTCTTCGGATGAACCTTCAGCAGCACAGATGCTGGACTCGTCTTTGCCGGTCCGGCCGAGAATGTACCTAGGAGTGCGGCGAGATGACGCGAGCTCGAATCATGGCCCGGTTCATCGCCTGCGTCAGCCTGATGGTCGTGGCCGGCTGCAGCGGCTCGGCTGGGCCGACCTGTGGCGCCCGAGCCTGCACCCGCGTCCTCTTTCTAGGCAATAGCTTCACGTACGTCAATCACCTGCCGTCGACATTCGCCCACCTAGCCGAGTCGGCCGGGCGTCCCGTCCAGGTGGCGCTGGTCGCCAACGGCGGCGAAACGCTGGCCCAGCACGCGGCCTCGCCCGCTTCTCTCGACAAGATCGCGTCGCAGGGCTGGACGTACGTGGTTCTCCAGGAGCAGAGCGAGACACCCGCCACGGCCATCGGGCGCGATGATTACACGTACCCCGCCGCCGGTGCGCTCGCCGGCAGAGCCGAGGAGGCCGGCGCAGCACCGCTGCTCTTCATGACATGGGCCCACAAGGCCGGTTTGCCAGCGTCCGGCTTGCCTACCTACGAGGCTATGCAGCAGCAGATCGACGCCGCGTACCTGCTCATCGCCGGAGAGCTGAATGTGCCCGTGGCCCCGGTCGGGTTCACCTGGTACATGGTCCGCCACGACCACCCTGACATCGAGCTGTGGCAAGACGATGGAAATCACCCCAGTCGGGCCGGTACGTATCTGGCCGCCTGCGTCTTTTACGCCTCCATCTTCCCGCAGACCCCTGAGGGACTTAGCTTCCACGGCGGCCTATCCGACGAGCAAGCGCATGCCCTCCAGGCAGAGGCTAATGACAACGTCCTGAAGCTACAGACGCGGTGGGGCCTGAGATAGTGACCAGCGCCCCGAAAACGAGCCCACATCCAATGTTCTCGGCGAGAGAACAGGGAGTGCTGTGTAGTTGTCCGAGCAAACGAGCTGCGCCGTATAGTGCGCATCAACCGGCGGCGGATGTATTCGAGAAGCTCAGCAGCTCCACGCTCACTGACCGTTCCCAGACACCATGCGGACTTAGTATCTCGTCGACGTGGCAGCGCCTGCCCCGCGGGTTTGTCCAATGGCACATAACAGCATGCTCTCGTAAGATGGAGCTGAATCCGCAGACAGAGGCAAGACGATGCCGGGCGGTTTCCTCAGGTTCATAGCCGCTGCCGTCCAGGCACGAAAACAGTGAAGCTTCTTTTGGGCCATCTGACGGCTTTGGCATGACGGGGGGGGTTGAAATGGACTTGCTGCGCACTCCTGACGAACGTTTTCAGAATCTGCCCGGATACACCTTCGAGCCGCACTACGTCGAAATCGACGGGGCGCGCGTGCACTACGTAGACGAAGGTGCGGGCGAGACGGTCCTGCTGCTGCACGGTGAGCCCACCTGGGCTTACCTCTATCGCAAGGTGATCCCGCCACTAGTCGGTACCGGCTATCGCGCTGTGGCGATTGACTTCATCGGCTTCGGCCGCTCAGACAAGCACCGCGAGCTTGAAGCGTACTCCTACCGGATGCATGTCGATACGCTCTGGGCCTTTATCCAGAAACTGGACCTTCAAGGACTGACGCTGGGCATGCACGACTGGGGCGGCCTCATCGGACTGCGCGTCGCTGCCGAACACCCGGAGCGCCTCGCACGACTGGTCATCATGAATACGGGGCTGCCGGCGGGCGACATGGGTCCCACTCCGCCCGAAGGCACCGAGGATACCGAGAACGCGTTCCTCCGTTGGCGACGCCTCTCGCGGACGGTGGAGGACCTGCCGATAGGCCAACTGGTACAGGGTGCCACAATCACTCAACTACCGCCCCAGGTCGTCGCGGCCTATGATGCCCCCTTCCCCGACATCTCGTACAAGGCGGGGGCGAGGATGTGGCCCTCACTCGTGCCCGTCTTCTCGGACATGGCCGGCGTGGAAGACAACCGCCGCGCCAGGAAGATGCTCCGCAGCTGGCAGAAACCCACGCTGGTCATGTTCTCTGACTCCGACCCGATAACCCGTGGCGGGGACGCCTTCTTCCGGTCCCTGATCCCGTCCGCCGGTCGCGAGCCGGAGATAACCATACGCGACGCAGGACACTTCCTCCAGGAGGACAAAGGGGAAGAGATCGCCGACCAGATCATCGCCTTTATCAAGCGTAGGCCGGTATGAATGCCGAAGCCACGCTAGCCCGGCGGTAATTGGCAGACGCGCCGAAGTCGGCCGTAGCTCTGACCTCGACTGGCCAGAGTGGCGCACACGCCTTGGCGCAGTGCATTATTCCTCACATTCGTGTGCGAGGACGTCAAGTCGGCATTGCGTCGGCAGCGCCGTGATGCCACAATTCTCCCGACAGGGTGACCTACCGCTCGACGAAAGGACTATCCGTGCCTGACATCGCGCATCGGATGATCACCGCCAACGGTATCAACATTCACATCGCGGAGCAGGGCAAAGGCCCGCTTGTGCTGCTACTGCACGGCTTCCCGGAGTTGTGGTACTCCTGGCGCCATCAACTCCCGGCGCTGGCCGATGCGGGGTACCACGCCGTCGCGCCGGACGTGCGTGGCTACGGCCGGACGGACGCCCCTGGGCCGGTTGAGAACTATTCCATGCGCAACCTGACGGGCGACGCCGCTGGCGTGCTGGACGCGCTCGGCGCTGAGAGGGCAGTGGTTGTCGGTCACGATTGGGGTGCGCCGATTGCCTGGCATTGCGCCCTGCTATTCCCAGATCGTTTTTCGGCGGTGGTCGCGCTCAGCGTGCCGTATGTGCCGCGCTCGCCGACGCCGCCAATTGAGGCGTTTAAGCGGATATTCAAAGACAATTTCTTCTACATGCTCTACTTTCAGAAGCCGGGGGTAGCGGAGTCCGAGCTGGAAGCCAACGTCCGGGAGTCGATGCGTCTCACTCTGTACACCTGGTCCGGCGACGCGCCCAAGGGCGCAGCATTCATTCGAAAGCCGAAGAATGCGAAGCTGCTCGAGGGGATGTCTGAAAGCGATCGGCTTCCCGAGTGGCTGACCGAGGAAGACCTCGCTTACTATGTTGCGGAATTCCAGCGCACCGGCTTTCGCGGCGGGCTCAACCGCTATCGCAACCTGGACCGCGACTGGGAGGAGTTGGCGCATCTGGAAGATGCCAAAGTGCAGCAGCCGGCTCTGTTCGTCGCCGGCGACCGCGACCCGGTACTCGGCTTCACCAGAATGGACGCGATGAGGACGGACGTGCCGAACCTGTGGAAGATAGTGATGCTCCCGGGTTGCGGTCATTGGACGCAGCAGGAGCGTCCCTCCGAGGTCAACCAGGAGCTCCTCGAATTCCTGGCAGCGCTTAAGCTGCGAGAAGGTCTCGCTGCAGACGAAGCATGAAGGCAGGACGCAGCGTGCTGGGTCAACGCCCGGAACTGAACAATGATTGCTAGGGACCGTGCTAGTGGATTCGGCCATCTCCGTTAGGGGTCTCAGGAAGAGCTACGGCTCGCTTGAGGCCGTGCGCGGTCTGGATTTCGATATCCACACCGGAGAGATATTCGCGCTGCTGGGTCCGAACGGCGCCGGGAAGACGACCACGGTCGAGATTCTGGAGGGGCACCGCCGTCGCGACAAAGGCGAAGTCAGCGTGCTTGGCAACGACCCGGCCTCGAACTCTATCGCCCTCAAGCGCAGGATAGGCATCGTCCTCCAGAGCACCGGCGTCCAGCCGTACCTCACCGTCGAGGAGAGCATAGAGCTTTTCCGCGGCTACTACCCGAACCCGCTTCCGCTCGACGACATCATCGAAACGGTGGGCCTGACCGAGAAGCGGAAAACGCTCGTGCGCCGGATGTCCGGCGGCGAGCAGCGACGCCTCGACGTAGCGATCGGGCTTGCAGGTAACCCCGAGCTGCTGTTTCTGGACGAGCCGACAACCGGTTTCGATCCCTCTGCGCGTCGAAACGCCTGGGGGATGGTGAAGAACCTTCAGTCGCTGGGCAAGACCATCGTGCTTACGACGCACTACATGGAGGAGGCCCAGTTCCTGGCAGACCGCGTCGCTATCATGGTGAACGGTCAGATCGCCGCCCAAGGCACGCCGGGCTCTCTGACGCAGATGGATGCCACGACCAGGATCAGCTTTCGACTGCCCAGCGGTATGCAACTCCCTGAGATTGTGCATGCCGAGGCCCGCGTCGAAACCGGCACCGTGTCATTCCAGACGTTGGAGCCAACGCGAACGCTCCATGCGCTGACGTCGTGGGCCGTCGAACAAGGTATCGAGCTGGAGCAGCTTCTGGTCTCCCGCACCTCGCTGGAGGACATCTACCTGGAGCTAACGCAGGGGACCGCACAAGAGGAGCCAACCGCGTGAATACCCTGAGACTCGCATTGAGGCAAGTTTACTATGAGAACCGCGCCTTCTGGCGCAACCCCCAGGCTGCTTTCTTCACTTTCGCCTTCCCACTGCTTTTCCTGTTCGTGTTCAACTCGATCTTCGGCAACAGGAATGTCGACGAAAGCGGAGGAACGATCAACGGGTCGACCTTCTACGTGCCGGCGATCGTTGCGCTCGCCGTAATCTTCGCCTGCTACAGTAATCTGGCGATCAGTGTCTCGCTGGCAAGAGATCAGGGCGTCCTCAAGCGCATTCGCGGTACCCCTCTTCCGTCGGCTGCCTACATTTCCGGGCGCATCGCGCATTCGACTCTCGTGGCCGTGTTGGTCGTGGTGATAGTGCTGGTTGTCGGTCGGACCTTCTACAACGTCCCAATCCCGAGCCGCACGCTGCCGGCGTTCGCTGTGACGCTCGTCGTCGGCGCGGCCTGCTTCTGCAGTCTGGGCCTGGCGATTACGACCGTCATCGGGAACGCCGACGCCGCTAATCCCATTGTCAACGCGTCGGTATTGCCCCTCCTGTTCATCTCCAATGTGTTCATCCCCTTGTCTCCGCCAAAGTGGCTGGAGGTGATTGCTGACATCTTCCCGATCAAGCACTTCTCCGAGGCTCTGCACACGTCCTTCAGCCCGTTCGTGACAGGCTCCGGTTTTCAGTATGGGCACCTGTTCGCGATGGCTATCTGGGGCATTGTGGGAGCACGGGTTGCCGTGAGGTTCTTCTCTTGGGAGCCGCGCCGGTAGGCCCGGTGGACGCGGCTAGAATCGAGGCCCCGCTACACTCCAACGAGCTGCTTCGAGACCTTTCTCTCCCGTATGCGCCTGACGAGCGGCAGGAGACCCCGACAACCCTCGGGGTCGCCAAGCATCAACTGCTGATCGCTCGCCTTCGTGCCCTCAAGTCTAAACAAGGGCAAGAAGGGGGTTGGTTTGAGCGCGGTTATCCTGGCTGTCTCCCTCGCGCCAGGTCGTGATGGCTCCAACGTGCCGCCAGCCGATGGATGCGCCTCTCCAATCTGCCTCGTCTTCGAGCAAGAGGGGGCTTGTCCGGCTGCGGACGGAAGAATCGCGCCTTACCAGCCTCGACGATCCCGAGGTAAGTGACAACCATCCCCACTAGGATCGCCAGGAAACCGAGCGG
>JBEKXP010000006.1:0-29853 GCA_049511815.1 Dehalococcoidia bacterium | reverse complement strand
AGGAGATATTGTGTCATTCCTGCGGGCGCTGGGCCGGACAGCGGACTACCTGGCCGACAACGTGAACTCGCAACTGGCGCTAGAGGTGCTCATGCTCCAGATGCCGGCACCAAGAAAGGAGAGACAGCTCACCGGGGCCGCCTGAGACGGACCGGAGAGCTTGCAGATATGACCGAAGAACCAGTGACGCCACGTCGCATCGCCGGCGTCCGCTTCGACGGCGCCGGGAGGGTATTCTACTTCGACGCCAAGGACATCGAGCTGAAGACGGGCCAGCGGGTCGTCGTCCAGACAGTGCGCGGCTCATCCGTGGGGCGGGTCGTCATCGCGCCGGAGCAGGTGGTGGCCGAG
This sequence comes from Dehalococcoidia bacterium, assembly GCA_049511815.1. Taxonomy (GTDB): domain Bacteria; phylum Chloroflexota; class Dehalococcoidia; order DSTF01; family JALHUB01; genus JALHUB01. The sequence goes on along the minus strand of JBEKXP010000006.1, from coordinate 29,502 downwards.
GAGATCAACGAACGGCTCGATCCCGTCCTCCGCGTCGCCGATGACGAAGACATAGCGACGGAGGAGTCGCTCAGGGGCGCGGTCCACAACGACCTGGCGACCGCCCGAAAGAAGGTGGAGGAGTATAACCTCGACATGCACCTGGTCGGCGGCGAATCCAATCTGGAGGGCTCCCGGCTTACGCTCTATTTCAGCGCCCAGCAGCGGGTGGACTTCCGCGCCCTGGTGCGCGACCTTTCGTCGACGCTACAGAAGCGCGTCCAGCTCCTCCAGGTGGGCGAGCGCGACCGCGCCAAGCTCGTCGGCGACATCGGCCAGTGCGGCTACACGCTCTGCTGCCGCTCCTGGCTTGCCGCCTTCCCGTCCATATCGATCCGGATGGCGAAGGAGCAGGACGTCCCGCTGAACCCATCGAAGATATCCGGCGTCTGCGGCCGTCTGCTCTGCTGCCTGGCTTACGAGCACGAGCAGTACCGTGAGTTGCGCGGCAAGCTGCCCAGGGTGGGGCAGATCCTTTCGACGCCGGCCGGCGAGGCCAAGCTCGTCGCCGTCCACGTCCTGAAGCAGACCGTCTCGCTACGCGTTGCGGACAGTTTGACCATCGTCGAGATGCCGATTGACGAGCTCCGCGGCCAGTACGGCACGGTAGTGCGACCGGCCGAGCTCGTGAAGGAAGAGCTTCGAGCAGCGACGGAGGAAGCGCCGCCTCGCTCGCAGCCGCCGGCGCAGTCCGCGGCAGAGCAGAGCGAAGGCCAGCCGCGACGCCGTCGCCGCCGTCGGGGCGGGCGCGGCCGCCACGGCCAGGGCCCGCGAGACGATAGTCCGCCACAACCGTCCTAGCAGGGACCGCGAGGAGGCTGATTTGAAGGAGCTGCAGCAGACCGACCCGGACGTCTACGCGCTGATCGAGGCCGAGACGCGCTACGAGGCCGAGACACTGCGCCTCATCCCGTCGGAGAACTACGCGTCAGCGGCGGTCATCCAGGCGCTGGGCTCCGTGCTGACCAACAAGTACTCCGAAGGGTACGCCGGCAAGCGCTACTACGAAGGCCAGCGCTACGTCGACGCCATCGAGGAGCTGGCGATCGCGCGTGCGGAGAGCCTGTTCGGCGTCGACCACGCCAACGTCCAGCCCTACTCCGGCTCACCGGCGAACATGGCCGCCTACTACGCCCTGCTGGAGCCCGGCGACACGATAATGGGCCTCAGCCTCCCGCACGGCGGTCACCTGACGCACGGCTGGGACGTCAACTTCTCCGCCCGCTTCTACCACTCCGTCCAGTACACCGTCGACAGGCAGACGAACCTGGTCGACTACGACGCCGTGCGCGCGCTGGCGAAGGAAGCCCGGCCGAAGGTCATCGTCTGCGGCGCCACCGCTTACCCGCGGCTGTGGGACTTCAAGGCCTTCGCCGAGATAGCGAAAGAGGTGGACGCCTACTTCCTGGCCGACATCGCCCACGTCGCCGGGCTCATCGCCGCCGGCGTCCATCCCGATCCGGCGCCCTACGCCGACGTCATCACCACGACGACGCACAAGACACTGCGCGGCCCCCGCGGCGCCATGATCATGTGCCGCGAGCAGTTCGCCCAGAGCATCGACCGCGCGGTCTTCCCGGCGCTCCAGGGCGGCCCGCACGACCACACGACCGCCGCCATCGCCGTGGCGTTGAAAGAGGCGTCGACGCCGGAGTTCAAGGAGTACGGCGCGCAGGTGGTGCGGAACGCGAAGGCAATGGCCGGCGAGCTGCTCGAGCGCGGCTTCCAGCTCGTCTCCGGCGGCACCGACAACCACCTGGTCCTCATCGACCTGACGAACAAGGGCGTGACCGGCAAGAAGGCGTCGAAAGCGCTGGACCGGGCGGGAATCGTCGTCAACGCCAACACCGTGCCCTTCGACCCGCGCAAGCCGTTCAGTCCCAGCGGCATTCGCATCGGCAGCCCGGCCGTCACCTCCCGCGGCATGAAGGAGCCGGAGATGCGGCGCATCGTCACCTGGATGGACGAAGTCGTGGCCAACGTGGAGGACGAGACGACGCTGGAGCGCGTTCGCAACGAGGTCCGCGAGTTCTGCGCTGCCTTTCCGGCCCCGGGCATCCCCGTCGCCTGACGGACCAAAACGCGTAGCGCGGGCATCCTGCCCGCGCGTCGGCCCTTGGCTCCCTCTGACACGTAGCGCGGGCATCCTGCCCGCGCGTCGCCTTCGCCCCCGAGCCTCGAAACCGGCCTCTCCTGAAGCCAATTTTGTAAAATATCGTTGACTTTTCGCCACCGATCATCTGAGGCCCTTGACATAGTTTCTGCTTATCGGCCACAATATTCAGGTATAAGGCGGGAATTACGCGCGTCCGCTGCGGCGGGCACTAGTTGAGAAGGAGACTCAATATGGAGAGATGGAAAGGATCCTGGTTGTGGGCGGTGGCCGCTGGCGCGGGACTCGCCCTGGTAATGGTGACACTGATCGTGTCGTCGAGGGGGCCGAGCAGCCCGACAAGCGCGTACGCTGTGGACGACGTCGCCACGGCCACGCCGACGGTAACGAACACGCCTGCGGCAACGGCCACGGCGGCGACGGCGCCGACTGCCACGTCTACCCCCGTCTGCAACCTTGGCATCAGCAAGACCGTCTCAGATTCGTCTGTGCCGGAAGGTGGCACTGCCGACTACACCATCACAGTGACCAACAACGGCGACAACGACTGCACGCCAACAATGGAAGTCAGCGATGTGATACCAAGCGACACTGACTGCAGCGACGCCAGCGTCGATTCGTCCTCCGACATCTCCGACACCCACTTTAGTATCGACGGCTGCGACACCTCGGGGACAGTTACCTGGAGCACCACCTCCACCCTCAACAGTGGTGACCAGATTGTCCTCGATCTGTCCCTTGTCCTGACCTCCGGCGCGAGCGACGGCGACTCCATAACCAATAAGGCGTGCATCACGGCGCCTTCAAACCTGGGGTGTGCCAGCAGGAAAATCACAGTGACCGGCGTGACGGCGACGGCGACGCCCGTCCCGGCGGCAACTACGGCGCCAATCGTAATCCCGACGGCGCGGCCGGTGATTCCACCGGCTACTACCGGAGGCGTTGCGCCGCAGGTGACCGTCCCGACAACCGGCACGGGGCCATCCGGCGGCGGGTCATCTCCGTGGCCGCTGGCTCTGGGTGTGCTTGGCGGCGTCCTGGTGCTGGCTTCGGGTCTGGTGCTCGCAAGGCGGACACGCTAGGGTAGCCTGGCGGTCTGACAAGGGAATCCAGATAGGCCTGCGTAAGGGCAGGCTAGGGTAACTGTAAACAACTTACAGCGAGAGAGGCGGGAACGTTCCCGCCTCTCTCTTCTTCTTGTGCTCAGAGATTTCGCGCAGCACGGACATCCTGCTCCGCGAAGGAGCCATCTCGCGGGACGTTAAAGCCCGCCCCTACTTGGCCAGGCGCTCCTTCTCCCGCTGGATGAGGTCGCGGCGCAGTATCTTGCCCGACAGCGTCTTCGGGATAGCCTCCATGAACTCGACTTCCCGGATCTTCTTGTACGGCGCTACTTTCCCGGCGATGAACGCCATCAGCTCCTCGGCGCTCGCCTTGTTCCCCGGCTTCAGCACCACACACGCCTTCGGTATCTCGCCGCCTGCCATGTCCGGCTTCGGTATCACCGCCGCATCTAGAACGGCCGGGTGTTCATGCAGCAGCGCTTCGAGTTCCGCCGGCGCCACCTGGTAGCCCTTGTACTTGATCATCTCTTTCTTCCGCTCGATCAGGTACAGGTAACCGTCTTCGTCGAAGCGGGCGATGTCGCCGGTGTGCAGCCAGCCGTCCGACGTCAGGCAGTCCGCCGTCTCCTTGGGGTTGTTCCAGTAGCCCTTCATGACCTGCGGACCCTTCACCAGCAGCTCGCCGACGCCGCCGACGGTTAGCTCTTCGCCGCTATCGAGGCTGACGATCTTCTCCAGAGTGTCTGGGACGGGCGGGCCGACCGACTCCAGCTTGATGCGTTCGAACGGGTTCGTGTTCGTCGTCGGACTCGTCTCGCTCATGCCGTATCCCTGCGACACGATGCACTTGAACAGCGCTTTGGCGCGCTCGCCTATCTCCAGCGGCAGCGGCGCCGCGCCGGAGCTGATGATTTGCAGCGACGACGTGTCGTAGCGCTCCGGATGGGCGTTCACCATCGCCAGAATGGCCGGCGGCGCGAGGTAAAGGTCGGTTATCCTGTGCCGCTGGATGAGCTGGAGCATCACTTCGACGTCGAAGCGCGCCATCACGACGCCCGTGCCGCCGCGGGCCAGGGCGGCGCTCATCAGCACCGTCATGCCGTAGATGTGGAACAGCGGCAGCGTCCAGAGGCCCACCATGTCCGAGTTGAAGAAACGCGTGGCCAGTCCCTGGGTGACGTTGGCGAAGATGTTGTAGTGCGTGAGCATCACGCCCTTGGGCAAGCCGGTGGTGCCGCTGGAGTAAGGAAGGGCAGCGATGTCCTCGTGCGGGTTGATCGCGACCGGCTGGTAATCCTCCGAGACGCCCTCGAGGACCGCCGGGAGGTCGTCTATCGGGAAGACCTTGCGCAGCAGCGGCAGCTCCTTCCGCGCCTCTTCGACGGCGGCGGCCATGGGCGTGAAAGCGAACAGAAAGACCGCCTGCGCGTCGCCGAGCTGGGTCGCGATCTCGTGCGCCGTGTAGAGCGGGTTGAGCGTCGTCACCGTGGCGCCGGCGAGGAGCGAGCCGTAGAAGACGGCGGGGTATTCGATATGGTTGGGGGAGAAGATGCCGACCTTTTCGCCCTTCTGGAGGCCGCCGTCCTGGAGAAGGCGCGCCACTTTGCGGGCGTCGCTCCAGACGCGGGCGTACGTGCGGGTCGAGCCGTCGGCGCTGATCAGACCGACCTTCTCGCCGAAGGTCTCCGCGGACTGGCGGAGGATGTCCGGCAGCGGTTGTTCCGGATATGGCGCCTGGCTGGGCCAGTAACTGGAGACTATCATGCCTTCACCTGCCTCCGCTAATCGAGATGAACCCGGTCCGGGACTCCCGGCCCACTCTTGGAGGGCGTAGCCCTACTTGGCCAGGCGTGCTTTCTCCTGCTGGATCAGGTCGCGCCGCAAGATCTTGCCCGAGAGAGTCTTCGGTATGGCATCGACGAACTCGACCTCGCGGATCTTCTTGTACGGCGCCACTTTCTCCGCTATGAACGCCATCAGCTCCGCCGCGCTTGCTGGCTTCTCCGGCTTCAGGACGACGAAAGCCTTCGGTATCTCGCCACCCGCCTCGTCCGGCTTCGGTATCACCGCCGCGTCGGCCACAGCAGGATGCTGGTAGAGCAACGCCTCCAGCTCCGCCGGCGCCACCTGGTAGCCCTTGTACTTGATCATCTCTTTCTTCCGCTCGATCAGGTACAGATAGCCGTCCTCGTCGAAGCGGGCGATATCACCCGTGTGCAGCCAGCCGTCTGATGTCAGACAGTCCGCCGTCTCCTTCGGGTTGTTCCAGTAGCCCTTCATCACCTGCGGGCCCTTCACCATCAGCTCGCCGACTTCGCCCATGGGCAGCTCTTCGCCGCTGTCCAGGCTGACGATCTTCTCCAGAGTGTCCGGGAAGGGCGGGCCGACAGACTCCAGCTTGATCTTCTCCAGAGGCTGCGAGTTCACGGTCGGGCTCGTCTCCGTCATGCCGTATCCTTGCGAGACGAGGACGTGGTACATCTTCGCCGCCCGCTCGCCGAGCTCCTGAGCCAGCGGCGCCGCGCCCGAGCCAATGAATCGAAGTGATGAGAGGTCGAAACGCGACGGGTCGGGCATGTTGACCATCGCCAGGATGGCGGGCGGCGCCACGTAGATGTCTGTGATCCGGTCCCTCGCGATCAGCTTCATCATCTGCTCGACGTCGAAGCGCATCATGACTACGCCGGTGCCGGCGCGGGCCATGCCACTGCTCATCAGCACCGTCATGCCATAGCTGTGGAAGAGGGGCAGCGTCCAGAGGTCGATCATGTTGCTGGTGTCCCTGGTGGCCAGCCCCTGTTTGACGTTGCTGGTGATGTTGTAGTGGGTAAGCATCACGCCCTTGGGCAGGCCCGTGGTGCCGCTTGAGTAGGGGAGAGCGGCTACGTCTTCTTTCGGGTTGATGGTTACCGGTCGGTACTCCTCTGACACGCCTTCCAGGACTTGCGGCAGGGCATCGATGGTGTAGATTTCGCGCAGGAGAGGCAGGTTCTTGCGCGCTTCCTCCGCGGCGGGCCTCATGAAGGAGAAGGCGAATAGAACCACGGCCCCCGCGTCGCCCAGTTGATGTTCGATCTCGTGCGCGGTGTAGAGCGGATTGAGCGTCGTCGCCGTCGCGCCGGCGAGCAGCGAGCCGTAGAAGACGGCGGGATAGTCGATGTGGTTGGGCGAGAAGATGCCGATCATGTTGCCCTTGACCACGCCATTGTCCTGAAGAAGATGCGCCACCTTACGCGCGTCGCTCCAGATGCGCCCGTACGTCCGGGGAGAGCCGTCTTCGCCGATCACCGCAATCTTGTCGGGGTAGCTAGCGGCCGCCCGTCGCAGCAATTCGTATACCGGTATCTCTTCATAGGGCGCTTGACTTGGCCAGTAGCTAGTGACGACCATGATAGCCTTTCCTCCACAATTCCGTCGGATCGAATGAAAGGGAAGACGCGGAATTCGTGATTAGAATGCCAGTCAAACCGGAACCGGTCAAGTCCCGCGGTGGTTTGCGGCGGACTAGGCCGGCGGCGGCGATGCCGGAGGAGGGGCCGTCAGCGGCAGAGTGACGCTAAACTCCGTGCCTCCCTGTTGCGAGCTTTCGGCCGCCAGCTTGCCGCCGTGCTCGTGGACGACTTCGGAAGCGATTGCCAGGCCGAGGCCGGTGTGCCCCTCGTCGTTCGTGGACTTCTTGACCTGATAGAAACGCTCGCAGACGTGAGGCAGATGCTCCGGCGCTATGAAAGAGCCGGTGTTGTGAATGCCGACGCGGACGCTTCCGTTGCTGGCCTGCGCCGCGACGGTTATGACACCCTCTTTCGGCGTGTGCCTGATCGCGTTGTCGAGCAGGTTGGAGAAGACCCGCTCCAGCCGGCGTACGTCACCCTGCATGGCCGGAAGCGGCGGCAGTTCGCTCTTGACCTGAAGGTCCTTCTCTTGCGCCCGCCGCTCGAACCGTTCGACGCAGTTGCGCAGCAAGTTGTCGAGCTTCAGCGACTCCCGCTGCATCTTCACCTGGCCGGCTTCGATCTGCGACAGGTAGAGGAGGTCGTCCACGAGGGCGCGCATGCGTTGCGTCTCCTCGTTAATAATCCGCGCCGAGTCGGTCATCTCCGCCGGCTCGTCGATGGCGCCCTCCGCCATTGCCTGGCTGAAGCCTTGAATGGACGTCAGCGGCGTACGCAGCTCGTGCGACGCGTCGGCCAGGAACTGACGCAGCGTCGACTGAGAGCGGTTGACCTCCTGGGCCATTGCGTTAAAGGCGGTGGCCAGGCGGGCGACTTCGTCGCGGCCGCGCACGGCGATCTGCTGGTCGAAGTTGCCGTGCGCCATCTCCTCCGAGGCGCGGGTGATCTCGCCCAGCGGCCCGGAGATGGAGCGCGAGAGTATAAAGGCGATGGCGATCGAGATGAGGAGCGCTATCGCTCCGGCGATGCCGACGCCGGGGAAGACATCGCGCCAGGCGGAGTTGATGGTCGCCGCAGGAACGGCCACGACCGTTCGGTATTGGCTCAGGAGCTCAGCGCTCGGCTGGGTCGTCATGCTGTCAACCGGCGTGTAGAGCAGAAGATGCTCGCCGCCGGCGTTGTAGCTGACCTGCCGGACCGAGATCGGCCCCACTCGCTCAGGGCCGCTGGACGTCTCCAGCGGCTGCACGGTCTGGCCCTCCAGCCGCTCGTTGGTGTCTACGAGGACCCGCGAGGTGACCTTGTCGACCAGCAGGAGTCGGACATCGGCGCTGGTCGCATAGTCTTCCAGATAGGGGCGCATCTCTTCCGGCGAGAGACCGTACCACTCGAGGTAGGTCACGCGCAGGGCGATAGGCTGGGCGAGCCGGCCCACTCTTTCCCGCGCCTGCTCCGTCTCGTGATTGCGCAGGAAGAGCACGAAGGCGCTGCCCGCCGACAAAATGCAAAGGAAGATGACGGCGGCGAACGCCAGGATGAGCTTACTTCTGAGGCTCCTTAACATCCGATGTCACCACGAGCTTGTAGCCGATGCCCCACACGGTAAGGATCTGAGCGCTGGAGCCGGCAAGTTTCTCCCGGAGCCAGGCGACGTGCACGTCTATCGTCCGGCTGTCGCCGTAGAAGTCGTGCCCCCAGACGCGCTGGATCAGCCTCTCGCGGTCCATCACGAGACCTTCGTTCTGGAGGAAAGTGGCAAGGAGGTCGAACTCCTTGGCGCGTAAGATGAGCGGCTCGCCCTTGAGCGTCGCCTCACGGCGGGGGACGTCAAGACGCAGGTCGCCGGCTTCGAGGACGGCGGCTGGCTCGGCGGCGCCCTGGCTGCGGCGCAGCACGGCCTTGACGCGAGCGACGAGCTCGCGGGGGTTAAAAGGCTTGGTCACGTAATCGTCAGCGCCCAGCTCCAGCCCGACGACCTTGTCGACGTCGTCTGTGCGGGCGGTAAGGATGATGATGGGCACGTTGCTGGTCTTCCGCAGCTCGCGGCAGACGCTGAGGCCGTCCATCTCCGGCATCATGATGTCGAGGACGATGATGTCAGGGCGATGGCTGTGGACCTTGTCGAGGGCCTGCTTGCCGTCGAAAGCGCTGTCGACGTCGAACCCCTCCTTGCTCAGGTAGAGGCGCACGAGCTGGACGATGTTGCGTTCGTCGTCGACAACCAGGACGCGTGATGGCATGCTTACAACCTATCGCAACAATTGTACACTATTCACAGCGTTAAATAGAGAGGGCAGCACGCGCAATCGCCCGAGGGCGTGCCTGCCACGTGTTTGATTATCGGGCCGAAAGGGATAAACCCGTACGTAGGAGTTGTTAAGAGAGTGCTAACGGGAGCGCAAAGGCCCCCAGCGGACCGTGGGTGCTGCCGTTGTTGAATTTTGCCGGAAAAGGTGCCCGTCCTAAATACCGCCGCCTGGCAAAACTGTTGCCATATTGCGAACTGCTCTGCTATACTCCGGCCATCGTAAGACCTGCCGCGGCGGCGGGGACGCGAAGGCCCGCCTATCGCTCCTGCCAGAGCACAAGAGGTGAGTGGCGGGGAGCGATGCTGGCTGGGGAGGTGGTTCGTGGACATCCCGGTATTTCCCAAGTGTCAGAAGTGCAAGGCAGGAGACCTGGTGCCACTTTCTGACTTCGGCAGTCAGGGCGCACCTATTCACTACAAGGCATGGGCCTGCACCAACCCCGATTGTGGCTTCAACATCAAGATCCGCAACGGGGACCTTTATGTGGACGAACCCATTACTAGCGGCGCGCTGCACACTCCTCGCTACCGGTAGATTCTCAGGCCGCCTAGTCTAGGGTAGAAACGGCTCGCTTCGGTGAAGCGGGCAGCCATCTCGCGCGCGGCGAAGTTTCCGCATCGTTTTGTAGAGGCCCTCATCAATGCGGTTCGCGGCGCTCAGCGAAGAGGTAGCTCGTGGCCAGACTTCGGTAGGGACGCCACTTCTCCGCGATAGCCAATACCTCTTCCGGCGACGGCAGATGATCGAGCTCGTAGGCATTGCGGACCGCTTTGCGCAGAGCAATGTCGCCGGGCAACACGACGTCCTCTCGCTCAAGCGCAATTATTAGCGCCCCCTGCACCGTCCACGGTCCAATTCCCGATATCTCCGTGAGCGCCGCCATAATCTCCTCGTCGGGCATCGCGCTCAGCCTGTCAACGTCCAATCGACCATCGGACAGACGCTCGGCGAGATCGCGCAACGTAGCGATCTTCTTCCATGACAGCCCTGCCCGGCGCAGTTCCTCGGGGTCGGCTAGCAGCATCCGCTCCGGCGAAGGAAGACGCCCGCCGAACAGCGCCTCGATGCGTTCGAGGATCCGGCGGGTGGCCGCAACGGACAGTTGCTGGCCGGCGATCTGGAACAGGAGAGCCCCATACAGGTTCATTTCCGGCAGCGCGGCCAGCCAGACACGTGGGTCGAGGTCGGGTCGAGCGGCGATGAGCCGCGCCAGAACGGGGTCGGCTCGGCGGAGATGCGAACGCGCCTGTCGTAGCCGGTCGGCGCGCCTCGTTGTCTTCTGCCGTTCCTTCATCGATTCGACTTAGCGGCCGATACCCACGTAGCGCATGCCGAGCGCCTCGATCTTCTCCCGCGAGAGCACATCGCGCCCGTCCAGGACGACCTGACAGCCGCTGAAAGCACGGAAGTCGACGTCTCGGTACGCTGAGTGGAGCGCCTGCACGATGACAGCGTCGACGTGCGGCGGCGGGAAGGGCTCCGCCGGTTCGAGCGCCAGCGCGCGCACCTCCTCGGCGCTGAACAGCGGGTCGTGGACAAGAACGCGCGCCCCTCGCGCCGTAAGTTCGTCCACCAGGAGGAAGGCGCTGGAAAACGCCGCCTCCTTGACGTCGGGCCGGTAGGAGAGGCCGAGGATTAGGACGGTCTTGCCCGCAAGTCCTCCCAGCGCCCGCCCGAGCCTTTCGACGGCGTAGGCAGCCATGCCGTCGTTGATCTGGCGCGCCGCTTCCGGCAGCCGCGCTCGGTCGCCTTCGAGCAGAAAACGAGGGTAGACGGGGATGCAATGCCCGCCGACGCCCACGCCCGGCTGGTGAATGTGCGAGAACGGCTGAGAGTTGGCGGCGGCTATCACCTCCGTCACGTCAATGCCATGCGCGTCGGCGATGCGGGCGAACTCGTTGGCGAGAGCGATGTTGACGTCGCGGTACGTCGTCTCCGCCAGCTTCACGAGCTCCGCCGCCTCACAGCTCGCGAGCTTGAGGACCGGCGCATCGAGGACGCTCTCGTAGAAAGCGGCCGCGCGGCGCGCGCTCTCCTCGTCCGCGCCGCCGACGATCTTGGGATAGCGGCGCAAGTCGGTAAGGACGCGGCCGACGAAGACGCGCTCCGGGCTGTAGGCGAGGAAGAGGTCGCTGCCGATGCGGCGGCCGGAGGCCTCCAGCGCGGCGCCCAGCCGACGCCGCGTTGTGCCCAGCGGAACAGTGGTCTCCAGCACGACGAGCGTTTGCCGCTGAATCCCGCCGGCGACCGCCCGGGCCGCGGTGTCGAGAGCGGCGAAATCGGCCCGCTTCTCCGCGGTCAGCCCTACCGGAACGACAATGACGACGACGCTGCTCCGCCGCACCGCCTCCGTCGTATCGGTCGTCGCGGTCAGAAGGCCGGCCGCGTGTGCCGAAGCCATCGCCTCCGCCAGACCGTCTTCGTCAGGATAAGGGCACGTTCCGGCGTCTATCTTCTCGACGAGGGCGGCGTCGATGTCGGCGCCGGTCACGCGCATCCCCTTCGACGCGCACTGAACGGCGAGAGGCAGGCCGATCCGGCCCAGCCCGACGACGCAGACCGCAAGGCCGTCCATCAGCTCGCTCTCCGCGGTTCCGGCGCCACGACTTCGCCGCGGCGCGCCGATTCCACGAGCAGCGACGCGATCTCCAGCGCCGACAAGCCGTCCTCGGCCGTCACCGGCGGCTCGCGCCCTTCGCGCACAGCTTCGACGAACGCTTCCAGCTCCAGTCGCAGCGGCTCCTTCTTTTCGACTCGAATCATATCGGGCGGCGCCGCTTCGCCTCTCGGATAGAAGCGCACCTCCTGCGAGAGGTAGTCGGCCTGGAGAAGGCCTTTTTCGCCCAGGACCGCCAACTGCCGTACCTTCAGCGGCGTCAGCCAGTTGACATCGAGGACGCCGGTGACGCCGCTGCCGAAGCGCAAGACGCCGGTGAGGAGGTCTTCGTGCTCGGTGGCGATGCCGCACGCCGTCTCCGCGTAGACTCGATCCACCGCCGATTCCAGCAGGAACGACATGATGTCGATGTCATGCGGCGCCAGGTCGTGGACGACGCCGACATCGCGGACGCGCTGCGGGAAGGGCCCGGTGCGTCGCGCGTACACCTGGAAGACGCGCCCCAGCCGTCCTTCCGCCAGCAGGCGCTTGACCTCTCGCACCGCCGGATTGAATCGCTCGACGTGTCCGACCATGAGCGGAACGCCCGCCTCGCGCGCCGCCCGCGCCATCTCGCGCCCTTCCTCCAGCGTCGCCGCTATCGGCTTCTCGACGAGCAGGGCGACACGGCGTTCGATGCCAGCGAGCGCGACCTCATGATGCAAGAGCGTCGGGACGCAGATGGAGACGACGTCGAGACGCTCGACAGCAAGCATTCGGCGATAATCGTCATAGGTTGTCGCGGCGGTCGTGACCATCCGCAGTCGGTCTTTAGACGTGTCAGCGACGGCGGCCAGCTCAACGCCTTCCATCTCAGCGTAGACGCGGGCGTGGTTCACGCCCATCGAGCCGACGCCGATGACGCCGGCACGGAGCTTGCGGCCTTCGCCTGTTGCCTTCACGAGCCGCCTCCAGCCGCCACGGTCACCTCGTTGACGGCGCGGACGATAGTTTCCAGGTCGTCTTGGCTCAGCCCGGGATGCACCGGCAGCGACAGGACCTCGCGACTCAGCCGTTCGGCCACTGGAAGCTCATCGCGATAGCCCAGACCGACGTACAGCGGCTGCCGGTGAACGGGCAGCGGATAGTAAACGCCGGTCTCGACGCCCGCTTCCGCCAGCCGCGCCGCCAGCGAATCGCGGGCAGCGGCGGTGCCATCGTTCGACGGGACGCGGACCGTATAGTGGTGGAAGACGTGGCGCCGCCCGGGCATCTCGCGCGGAACGACGACACCGCGCAGCCGTTGCGATAGGAAGGCGGCGTTGGCGCGTCGCTGCTCGTTTCGCCCCGCCAGCTTTTCGAGCTGCACGAGGCCGATAGCGGCCAGGATATCGCTCATGCGGAAGTTGTACCCCAGGCTCTCGGAGACGTAGCGCGACGACGACTCGCCATGGTTGCGGAAGCGGCGTGCCTTTTCGGCGATTGCGGGGTCGTCCATCGTTATCATGCCGCCTTCGCCGGTCGTCATGTTCTTCGTCGCATAGAAAGAGAAGCAGCCCGTGCCGAAACTGCCGGCCATCCTGCCGTCGACGCTCGCGCCGTGCGCCTGGCAGGCGTCCTCGACGATTAGGAGGCCCCGCTTACGCGCGATCGCCTCTATCGCCGCCATGTCGCAGGGCTGGCCGTACAGGTGAACGGGCAGGATCGCGCGCGTTCGCGGTGTGATGGCCGCTTCGATGAGCGACGGGTCGATGTTGAAATCGTCGTCGCGAACGTCGAAGAAGACCGGGCGGGCGCCGGTGAACAGGACAGCGTTGGCGGTCGCGGCGAAGGTGAAGGGCGTCGTGATGACCTCGTCGCCGGGGCCGATACCGTGGACGGCAAGAGCGACCATCAGCGCCGCCGTGCCGGAAGAGACGGCCACGGCTTCCCGCGTGCCACACAGCGCAGCGATGCGCTCCTCCAGCTCACGGACGCGCGGTCCTTGCGCCAGGTGCCCGGAATCGAGGACGGCCAGGACGGCGGCTTTCTCTTCATCGTCGATCAGCGGCCGCGCGATGGGGATCACGTTGGTTCGGTCCTGTCCGCGGGCAAAGTGTAGGTGGCGCCGCAGGCCGGGCAGCGCCAGCCGGCAGACGCTTCGTCGCGCTCCAGGCGGCGGCCGCACTCGCAGACGTAGCCGCTCGGCCGCGCCGGTCGCCCCACCACGAGAGCCTGGTCGGGCACGTCGCGGCTGACGAGCGAGCTTGCCGCAACCATGGCCCAGCGGCCGATCGTGACGCCCGTGAGGATGATGGCGCCGGCGCCAATCGATGCGCCATAGCGGACCAGCGTCGGCTCGGGGCGCCAGTCGTCGTCGCTCAGAAGGCGGCCTTCGCGGTTGACGGCGCGCGGATGGCGGTCATTGGCGAAAATGGCGTGCGGGCCGATAAAAACGCCGTCCTCGACGCGGACGCCTCGGTAGAGGCAGGCGTGATTCTGGATCTTGACGCGGTTGCCCACGACGACGTCCCTGTCGATATAAACGTCTTTGCCGATGACGCACTCCTCGCCGACGACGGCGCCCTCGCGGACCTGGGCGTCGTTCCATACGCGCGTGCCGGCGCCGATCTTCGCCTGAGGCGAGACGTCAGCGGTGGGATGGATCATCGATTGTCCAGGACTTCAACGATTCTCTCGACGGCGTGTCCATCGCCGAAGAGCTGCGGCCGCGCGCCCAACGGCATCGGTCGCGCGGCGGCCGCGACGATTCGCTCCGCGTCGCAGCCAGCAAGAGCGTTCCAGCCGCAGGCAACGGTCTCCGGCCACTCCGTTTCGTCCCTCAGAGTAACGCAGGGAACGGCGAAGAAAAAGGCCTCCTTCTGCACGCCGCCGGAGTCGGTAAGGACGCAGCGGGCGTTCTTCTCCAGGAGCAGCATGTCGCGGTAGCCGAGGGGGTCGACGAGGCCGACGTTGGCCGGCGCCTCCAGGCCGGCGGCGAGCATCGCCTTGCGGGTGCGCGGGTGAACCGGCAGGAGGACCGGCTCCGCCAGGTGGCCCAACCCGGCCAGGATGGAGCCCAGGCGCGACGGGTCATCGGTGTTGGCGGCGCGGTGCACGGTGGCCAGAGCGTACTGTCCGGACGCAAGCTGCCAGCGGGAAAGCGAGGCGTCATCCAGCGCCTGCGCCTGCTGGAGCAGCGAGTCGTACATAACGTCGCCGACGAGGTGGACGCCGGCGCTGATCCCCTCGCGCGCCAGGTTGTCGACCGCCGTGGCGCTGGGGCAGAAGAGCAGGTCGGCGCAGTGGTCGGTAAGGACGCGGTTTAACTCTTCCGGCATCGAGCGGTCGTAGCTGCGCAGGCCGGCCTCGACGTGGGCAAGCGGCAGGCCGAGCTTGGCCGCGGCAAGCGCGCCGGCAAGCGTCGAGTTCGTATCGCCGTACACCAGCACGCGGTCGGGACGTTCGGCGAGCAGCACTTCTTCGATGCCTTCCAGCATGCGCGCGGTCTGGCGGGCGTGGCTGTCCGAGCCGACGCCGAGGTGATGGTCCGGCGCCGGCAGGTCGAGCTCGGCGAAGAAGACGTCGGAGAGAAGCGGGTCGTAGTGCTGGCCGGTGTGGACGAGGATCTCCTCGTGGCGACGGCGCAGGATACGCGATACAGCGGCCGCCTTGATGAACTGGGGTCGCGCCCCCACGACGGAGACGATCTTCACGTCAGGACCTAGTTCGGACTGCTGGGAGGCGTGCGCGCCGGCGATTCCCGTTGGCTTTCGGCAAGGTCGAGGCGGGCCAGCTCGTGCAGCCGCGCTGCGATTGCCTCCGGCGAGCGGTGCAGGCCGATCTCCATCTCGCCGATGCGGCGCAGGAGGTCATCCGGCGGACAGGGCGACGGGCCGCGGGCGCTGAATACCTTCGGATGGGAGGTCGGAAGCAACTCCTCGCCGTCGCCGAGGAGGTCGTCGCGCAGCTTTTCGCCCGGGCGCAGGCCGGTGAAGACGATCTCAACCTCGCGGCCGGGCTCCATGCCCTTGGCGCGGATCATCCGCTCCGCCAGGTCGGCGATCTTTATCTCCTCGCCGACGTCCAGCACGTAGATCCCGCCCGGTTCCGCGACCAGCGCGACCTGGATGATCAGGCTGGCGACTTCGTGGACGGTCAGGAAGTAGCGCGCGACGTCCGGGTGCGTGACCGAGACGGGGCCGCCCTTCTGGATCTGCCGCCAGAACGTGCTGACTACGCCGCCGCGGCTATCGATGACGTTGGCGAGCCGCACGGCGGCGAACGTTGTGCCGCGCTGGCCCAGCGAGCGCACCATAAGCTCGCCGATCCGCTTCGTCGCGCCCATGACGCTGGAAGGGTTCATAGCGGCATGGCTGGAGAGATAGATGACCTTCTCCGTGCCGACCTCGTTGGCCGCCTGGAGAACGTTCAGCGTGCCGATGACGTTGACGAAGAATCCCTGGTCGGGGTTCTCCTCCAGCAGCGGGACATGCTTGTAGGCGGCGGAGTGGAAGACGACATGCGGCCGAGCGGCCTCAAACGCCTGGAAGACCTTGTTGCGGTCGCCGATGCTGCCCATCCAGGGCCGGATCTGGCAGTCCTCCGACCGCTGGCTCAGCTCGACGCGGAGGTCGTGCAGGCCGCCCTCGTTGGCGTCGAACAGGTGCAGGCTGGCTGGGCCGAAGCTGAGCAGCCGCCGCGCCAGCTCGGAACCGATGGACCCCGCGGCGCCCGTGATCAGCACGGAGCGCCCCGCGATGAGCTCGCGACAGCCCTGCTTGTCGATGTCCACCGGGTCGCGCTCGATCAGGTCCTCTATCGTCACCTCGCGCATCTCGCCGGGCTTCGCCTTGCCGCTGACGATGGCGTCGAGGCCGGGCACCATGCGCACCGGCACGTGCGTCGACTCACAGATCGCCAGCAGCTCGTGGATGCTGGCGCCGCTGGCCGACGGTATCGCCAGCGCGACGAGGTCGGCGCTGTGCTTCTCGACGAGCGAAGGAATGTCGTAGCGGTTGCCCAGCACCGGCACGGAATGGATGCGGGTATGCAGCTTGCGCGGGTCGTCGTCGACGAAGCCGACCGGCCGGTACTGCCAGTGTCGATTGCGCAGCAGCTCGCCGGCCAGGAGCTGGCCGGTGCTGCCGGCGCCGACGATGAGGACGCCCTGCGTCCGCCTGTTGCCCCAGCCGCGCAGAGGCGTGTCGTCGCCGGAGATGAGGCGCGGCGCCAGCTTGACGAGCCCCATCGCCAGGAGAATGATGGCGCCGCTGATGAGGTTCACGCTCAGAGGCAGCGGGCGGTGTCGCAGCATGGCGTTGACGCCGAAGACGGCCACAGTGACCAGGCTGACGGACAGCGCCAGATAGATGGCGTCGACAGTGCCGCCGTAGCGCCAGACAGTCCGGTAGACGCCGAACACCAGGTTAGAGAGAAGATAGGCGGCGGCGATGACCGGGACGGCCCACAAAAGCCAGTGCCATGATTCGCGGGGGACGTGAGCGTCGAAGCGGAGGAGCAGGCCGGCGGCGTAGCTCCCCATCACGATGACGAAATCGACGGCCAGCGCCGGCAGAGCGCGCACAAACAGCCGCAGTTGGTCCGAGGGAAGCAATTTCATCTAGCCGTCCCCTCCTCACTCCCCAGGGGGTTGCGTCCGGGCTAGGCTAACGGGCTCCTTCCTTGCGCACGACCACCGCCAGCGTCCGGGCGAGGATCGACAGGTCCAGGCGGAAGGAGTGATGGTCTACGTATTCGAGATCGTACGCCATCATTTGAGAGTAGGTCAAATCTGAGCGACCGTTCACCTGAGCTAATCCCGTGATGCCCGGCTTCACCTCGTGGCGGCGGTGGAACTCCGGCCGGTACTGCTCGACCAGGTACGGCTCGTCCGGTCGCGGCCCCACCAGCCGCATGTCGCCGCGCACGACGTTGAAGAGCTGCGGCAGTTCGTCCAGGCTGCTCGTGCGCAAGATCTGCCCCAGTCGAGTGATCCGCTTGTCAGGCCAAATGGAGTGGAAAACGAAACTCCCGAAGTCATTCACCCGCTGCGGCGGATGCCATTCCTTGTGGGCGTTGTTCCTCATCGTGCGGAACTTATACGTCGTGAATTGACTCTCTTTCACCCCTATGCGCTTCTGTTTGAAGAGGACGGGCCCGGGCGAATCCAGCTTCACCAGCAACGCGATGAGCGCTATCAGCGGGGCGAGCACGGCGACGCCCAGAGCCGCCGCAATCCGGTCGAAGAGCTCGTCGTTATTGAAGCCGGTCTCAGCGTCGGTTGTTGACAACGATCTCCTCTACGGCGTCGCTCACCCGTGCGACGTCGGCGTCCGTCATCAGCGGGAAGAGTGGCAGCGAGAGCAGGCCCGCGAACAGACGGTCTGTCTTCGGGAAGTCGCCCTGCCTCAGGCCGAGCGTCTGCTGATAGTACGGATGGTAGTGAATCGGAATGAAGTGCACCGACGTGCCGATGCCCCGCGCCTTCAGCTCCTCGATCAGCTCGTCGCGACCGATGAGCAGGCCCTCGCTTTGCAGCCAGATCGGATAGAGGTGCCAGGCGTGATGGACTTCGGGGCGCGCCTTCGGCAAAACGAGCTCCGGCAGCCGCTCGAAGCGCCGGCTGTACTCAGCGACGATCTGCGCCCGCCGTTCGATGAAGCCGTCGAGCCGCTGGAGCTGGTGGAGGCCCAGCGAGGCCTGGACGTCGGTCATCTTGTAGTTGAGGCCGCAGGCCAGGATCTCGTAGTACCAGGAGCCCTTGGCGTCGTAGCGCTTCCAGGCGTCGTGGCTCATGCCGTGCAGCCGCAGCAGGCGCACCTTGTCTTCGAGCTCCGGATTGTTGGTGGTGACCATGCCGCCTTCGCCGGTGGTCATGTTCTTGATGACGTAGAAGCTGAAAGCGGTGGCGTCGCCGATAGAGCCGACCATCTTGCTGCGATAGGACGCGCCGGCGGCGTGGGCGGCGTCCTCGAAGAGCAGAAGGTTGTGTCGGCGGGCGATGTCCGCCAGTTCGTCCATGCGACAGGGCTGGCCGCCGTAGTGGACCGCGACAATCGCCTTTGTCCGCGGCGTGATCTTCGCCTCAACCTGTTGCGGATCGATGTTGTAGTCATCCAGGCAGATGTCGGCGAGGACCGGCGTCGCGCGCTGGAGGATGATGGTGTTGACGGTGGCGCAGAAGGTAAGCGGCGTAGTTATCACCTCGTCGCCTTCGCCGATGCCCGCGGCCATGAGCATGAGGTGCAGCCCCGCGGTACAGGAGCTCACCGCGACGGCGTAGCTGCTGCCGACGTAGTCGCGGAAGCGCTCCTCGAACAGACGCGTCTTCGGGCCGGTCGTCAGCCAGCCGGAGCGGATGGTGTCGACGACCTCGTTGATCTCGTCTTCGGTTATGTCGGGCCGGCAGAAG
Organism: Dehalococcoidia bacterium; assembly: GCA_049511815.1. Taxonomy (GTDB): domain Bacteria; phylum Chloroflexota; class Dehalococcoidia; order DSTF01; family JALHUB01; genus JALHUB01. The sequence goes on along the minus strand of JBEKXP010000006.1, from coordinate 10,596 downwards.
GGCAGCGGCGGAAGCTCCTGCCGCGTCGCCGCCTCGCCGGGTTGCGATTGCGTCATCTCATCTCCTCCCCTCGAACGCTGGCCGTGGACGTGGACAGCCTTTCGGCGAGCAGGCTTTCCAGAAAGCCCAGGCCGTAAGAAACGTGCAGGCAAACGAAGGCCAATGGCAGCAACGGCGCGTAGCGCCAGCCGTTGCGCGCGGCAATCCGCAGCGATGCGAAGACGGCGGCGACCGCGTACAGCCCCAGCAGCAGCGGCAGCGCCCGCCGCAAGGGGCGGATGATCCGCGCCGTAAGCGACAGGCCCGCCAGTGTCCCCAGGAACGACGCCGGAACAAACTGTCGCAGCCGCGCCTGCCCGGGATGGCGGCGCAGCACCTGGAACTTGGCGCGACCGTAAGCGCGATACTGACGAAACAGCGCCGGCAAGGAAGAACGCGTGTGGTAGATGGAGCGGATGCGCGGCGTCAGGAGAATGCGCCCGCCCTGCTCGCCCAGGCGGTAGTTGAACTCGTCGTCCTCGCCATATTCGATGTCTTCAGCGAACGGGCCGATGCGTTCGAAGACGTCGCGCCGGTAGGCAGCGAAGGCGACCGTGTCCGTGTAGCAGGCGACCCGGCTGTAGCGAAAGCGGGCGTTGCCGATGCCGAACGGAGACGACATTGCCAGCGCAATCGCCTCGCCCATGAGCCCTTCGGCAACGCTCTCGATTGGCCCGCCCACGGCGTCCGCGCCTGTCTCGTCCAGGGCGGCGACGCTCTCGCTGAGGAAGTCCGGATAGACCTCGGCGTGGGCGTCGACGCGGACGACAATCTCGCCCCGGGCGGCCGCCAGCCCGACGTTTAGGCCGGGCGCCGTCTTCTGCGACGGGTTGGCCAGCAAGCGCATGTCGATGCCCGTCGCGTCGCCGAATCGCCGCGCCAGCTCCAGCGAGCGGTCCGTCGATTCGCCGTCGATCACCAGCACCTCGAAGCGGTCGCGAGGGTAGTCTTGCTCGGCGAGGCTGCGCAGGCAGGCTTCAATGTAGCGCTCCTCGTTGCGCATCGGGACAAGCACCGAGACGAGGGGCTTGTTGCCGTTCGTCATCGTTCGGGGGCGCACCTCGCTATGGTCGTTCGTGGCGCTTCAAGCTTCATCCGTCGAGGGCGTCTGAAGATTAGCATGCGTCGCTGTGGCAAATCAAGCGACGAAGAGACTCGCGAACCTGCGGCCAACGGGCGCTATCGAATGTAGGGGAGGTCTTCAGACCTCCCGCGTCAGCTCTTCGTAGAGCGCTTCCATGCGGCGCGTGCTGTCCGTCCAGGAGTAGCGGCAGGCGACGAGCTCGCGGCCGGCCCGGCCCATGCGCCGCCTCTCCTCGCCGTCGCGCAGCAGGCGGAGAAGGGCGCGGGAGAGAGCGTCGACGTCCTTCGGCGGGACGAGGATGCCGCTGACGCCGTCCTCGACGACGTCCGGTATGCCGTGGACGTTCGAGGCAACCACCGGCAGCTCCATCGCCTCTGCCTCCAGCGCCGCGACGCCGAAGCCCTCCCACGTCGACGGCATGGCGAAGACGTCCATGCGGGCCAGCATATCGGGCACCCGCTCGTGCGCCACCTCGCCCGCGAATTCGACGCGGTCCGCCAGCCCCAGCCTTGAGGTAAGCCTTCCGAGGGCGGCGCGCTCCGGACCGTCGCCGGCGAGCAGCAGCCGCGCCCGCGGCTCCTCCCGGATAACCGTCGCCATCGCCTCCAGGAGGTACTTCAGCCCCTTCTCCGGCGACAGCCTGCCAACGCTGCCGATGACGAAGGAATCGCCGAGATCGCCCTGTCGCGGCGAAAAGCGGCCCAGATCGACGCCATACGGTATGACGGCGACGTCTTTGCCCGGCGGCATGTAGCGCAGCGTCGCTTCGGCCAGGCGCATGCCGGTGGCGGTCACGCGGTCGGCGCGGGCAAGAGCGTAGCGCGTGATCAGCCAGTGGAACGGCGTCAGGCGCGGCGCTTCCAGGACGTCGGTGCCCCAAACGGAGGTGACCAGCGGATGGACGCCGGCAAAGGCGGCCAGAAAGCCGTAGCTCGTCAGGTGAAGCGCATGCACGAGGTCCGGCTCGAGCGAGCGCACGAGCCGGCGAACGCGCGGACCATGAATGAGATAGCGCAGCTTGCCCGCGCGCTCCCAGCCGCCGACGTAGTGGACGCGCGCCCCCCCGATCGCCGCCGGCCGGAAGGAAATGACGTCGACGGTGTCGCCGCGAGCGACGAAGTGCCGCACCCAGCGCTCCGTATGGACGTAGGGCGCGTCAGCCAGGTAGCACAGATGCATCGGCCCGCGTTTCCTTTCGCTCCGCCAGCCGCCGGTACCATTCTTCCATCAGCAGCGCGTTCTTCTGCCAGACGCCGCGCTCTTCGACGGTTGCGCGATTGCTGGTGACGGCCTCCCGGCGCAACGCCGCGTTCTCCAGCGCGTCGCCGAGACGCTGCGCCAGGCCGACAGGGTCGCCCAGCGGCACAAGAAAGCCGTTCACGCCGTCCTGGATCCACTCGTGCTGCGTCGGCAGGTCCGAGACAACCGGAAAGCAGCCGGCCGCCATCGCCGACAGCGTCGCCACGGATGTGCCGTCGGAGTTGGGGACCGAGACGTAGACTTCCGACGAGGCGAAGGCGTCGCGCAGGGCCGCCGGATCGAGCCAGCCGACGAAGCGGACGCTATCGCTGAGACCGAGCTGTCGGGAGAGCGCCTCCAATCGCGGTCGCAGCCGTCCGGCGCCGGCGACGAACAGACGTGCCGTCGGAATGCGGGCTCGAAGCAGCGCCATCGCGCGCAGGATGAGATCGACGTTGTAGAGCGGCGAGTCCAGGGAGCGCGTGCTGATCACCGTCGGCGTGTGGCCGGCCTCGGGCTGTCGCGCGTTCACGCTCTCCGGGCCTTCGAGAAAGAACGCGTCGGGCCCAAAGACGATGGTAGCCAGCTTCTCCGCCGGAACGCCCATCTCGCGCAGCCTGCCGCTCATGAACTCGTTGTTCGACGTTACGAGGTCAGCGCGACGCAGCGTGTAGCCGGTAATCCAGCGGCTCAGCCGCGATGCGCCGGCGTCGACCAGCACGTCGGACCCCCAGGCGCTAACGACCAGCGGATGGAGGCCCGCGGTGGCCGCGAAAAAGCCGTATTCGGGCACATAGTGGGCGTGCAGGATATCCGGCGCTATCTGACGTAGCAGGCTGGTGAGGCCGCGGCGCTGATAGCGGAAGGCGTTGATCAGGCGCAGCAGGTTCGGCGGAATCCGGGACCCGACGCTGTGTCGCGATGCGCTGGCCGCTTCGGCCCGACTGCCGCGGTCGTGGAGGACGTGAAGCTGAACGCCCGGCAGCGACGCCTGCGGCCGATAGTAGGAGACGGCATGCATCTCATGCCCGCGCTCGACGAACGGCTCCAGCCAGCGCCGCGTGTGGATGCTCTCGAAGTCGCCGAGAACGCAGATCCGCAGCGGGCCGGCGCCTTCGCTCACGCTTCGCCCTCCACGTCGCCGGCGACGGGCTGCGGCAGAGGGCGTCGCGTCAACACGAAGCGCGCCGCGAGCAGGTAGAGGCGCAGGTCGCCGCCTTCAATCGCGAGGGTGCGCCAGGCGGGCCGGCCGGAGAGGCGCTGGTAGGCCGCCAGGCTGAGGACGAGCGAGGTCGTGTAGGCAAGCGATGACGCCGCCGCCGCGCCCGGCACGCCGAAGACCGGGATCAGCGCCAGGTCGGCGCCGACGGTCACGACCAGGCTGGCGACGGTGATGTAGCTGTTGATGAGCGGCTTGCCCTGACTGAAGATGTAGCCCGACAGCACCTTCGTCGCGGCCAGAGCAACGGTTCCGGGCAGCAGCCACCAGACCGCAACCACCGCCGGCGAGTACGCGCTACCGAATATGAGCGGCAGCAGCACCGGCGAGAGCAACGCACACGCAACGGCGCACAGCAGGCTGAGGAAGACGGTGTGCCGGCAAAAGAGCGGTGTCAGTTCCGCCGCTTCGTCGCTGCGAGCGCGGGTAAGCCGCGGCACCAGGACGACGGCCACGGCGTTGGCGATGAACCAGATGCTCTCGGTCACGCCGACGGCTATCGCATAGATCCCCACGCCGTCGCGCCCGACGAAGATGACGGCCACATACTTGTCGATGCGGTAGTTGAGGAGCTGAAGGATGTTGCCGGGCTGGCCCTGGATGCCGAACCGTACCTGCTCCCTGAGGAGGGACCAGCGCGGCCAGAGGACCGTCGGAAGATGAAGATTGCGCGGTCCAAGCAGCAACAGCCCAAGGAGAACGGGCAGAAGCGGCGACAGCGACCAGAAGATGAAGACGTTCGTCGTCGTCAGGCCGCCGCCAAGGACGCCACCGACCAGCAGGGCAACCATCATCACCGGCTGAAGGAGAATCACGGAGTTCATCGCCAGGAAGCGGTTCTCCGCCTGGAGGAAAGCGATGAGCAGGTTGAAGTCCAGGAAGAGCGGCACGCTGATTACGAATATCCAGTACGGGACGCCCTCGGCGAGGAGCTTCGAGCCGAAGGTCGGCGCCGCGATCAGCACGAACAGGCCGCTGAGCAGCGTCGAGACCAGCACGATCCACTGGCTATTGGACAGCAGCTCGCGCAACGAGTAGGTGCGCTTGCTGAGATAGTACAGGACCGCAACACCTACGCCCATGCTCAGCGTGGCCTGCGTCAGCGAGACACTGAGGAGCACGATCTCGTAGGTGCCTCGACCCTGCGTGCCCAGACCGCGTGCGACCAAGATCTGTAGCACGAACGCCAGCAGGTAGCCGGCAACGTAGGTGACGAACACGAGATTGATGTCGCGCAGCGATTTCAGGAGCGCGGGGGCGCCATGCTGTGTCATTCCCCTAGTGTACGAGGCTCCGGCGGCCAAGTCACCTAGGCGGCGTTTCGGACGCGCTGGCGACGAGGCGTTCTACGTCTTCCAATTCCGCCGTCATGCGCTGCTCCCACGTCCAGAAGTTCGCAGTAGCGTAGCCGCGCGCGCCCTTCGCGATCCGCCGTCGCAGGTTCTTCTCCGTCGCCAGCCGCAGGACTGCCTCAGCGACGCGCTGTGGCTCGCCCGACGGCAGGAGTAACCCCGTCTCGCCGTCGCGGATGAGCTCCGACGTGGCGCCGTTGTCGATGGTGACAATCGGCTTGCCGCAGGCCATCGCCTCCAGGAGCGGGTTGCCGACGTTCGAGAGGTCGTTCAGCGAGAGAAAGACGTCGGCAGCCCAGAGATAGCTGCGAACGTCCGCCTGCGGCACTGCCCCCTCGAAGCGGACGGCATCCGCGACGCGCAACTCGCGGGCCAGCGCCTCAAGATGCATCCGCTCTTCGCCGTCGCCGAGAATGACCAGCAGCGCCTTCGGCAAGCGACGTCGAATCGCCGGAAGGGCGCGAACCGCCCGGTCGACCCGCTTCCACGGCAGCAGCACGCAGGCCGTCATCAGCATGAAGCGGTCACCGCCTATTCCCAGCGCCTCGCGGGCCGCCGCCGTCTGTCGAGGCGTCGCCGGCTTGAGGTTGTCCATGTCCAGGCCGTTGCGCCAGAAGCGCACGCGCTCCTGCGACCCCGGGTTGAGGCGGGCCAGCACCTCGTCGCCGCGGGTCCCGTCGTTAGTCATGATGTACAGGTCGGCCGGCGCGCGCAGGGCAAGCACCTCTTCGAAGCGCCGGTACCGCAGGAAGGCGTTGTCCAGCGCCGGGTACATCACCGTCCCCTGGAACCGCGAAACGGCCGGCAACTTCCAGCGACGCCGCAGGAGTCGTGCCGCCAGGACGCCGTGCACCTCATAGCCGTAGACCAGGTCGAACGGCGACGCCCGCAACGCCTCCTCAGCGCGACGGGCGGCGACGAACGGGAAGGCGGCGGCGAAGCGCATCTTCTGGTCCAGCTTGAGCGCCGGCGACGGCCAGGGGAAACGACGCGGCAGGCCGGGGACGTCGAAGCGGCTGAACGTGACGTGCGGAATCTGCGGCAGAGGCGATTCCGCCGCGGCTTCGTCGACTGCGCCGAAGTGGTTAGCGCCGACGGTCGGCCCGACGTAATGGACGTGGTGGCCGCGTTCGCCGTACGCCTTCAGGGTGCGATACAGACTCGGCGCGCCGCCGCCGTCCGCCAGCGACCACACGTCGAGGGCGGAGAGCATGAGAACGTTCATCTCGGCCTCGAAGACGTCCAGCCGTCAGCGAGGACGGCGCGTCAGCCACCACTCCAGGCTATCGGCCAGCGCCAGCCAACTCGCTTCGATGATGTTCGGCGAGCAGCCGACGGTCGTCCACGTGTGCTCGCCGTCCGTCGATTCCAGCAGGACTCGTACGATCGCCGCCGTGCCTGATGGGCTGTCCACGATGCGCACCTTGTAGTCGACCAGCTTGACCGTCTGCAGCAGCGGATGGAACTCCGTGAGCGCCTTGCGCACCGCCAGGTCGAGTGCGTTCACCGGGCCGTCGCCCTCCGCCACCGTGTGCATCGTCTCGTCGCCGACGCGTACCTTGACGGCCGCTTCCGCCAGCATCTCGCCGGCCTCGCCGCGCTCCGGGTCGCTGTGACGACGCACCACGACCAGGAAGTCGCGCAACTCGAACGGCGCCTGATAGTCGGGCAGGCTGCGACTGGCGAGGAGCTCGAAGGAGGCTTCCGCACCCTCATACTGGTAGCCCTGCGACTCCATCACCTTGACCTGCTGGAGGAGCCGCTTCGCGTCGTCGTTGTTCAGCGCGAAATGGAATCCCTGCTCGTTGAGCTTCGTCATCACGTTGCGGTAGCCGGCGAGCTCGGAGACGAGCACGCGCTTCTCGTTGCCGACCAGCGCCGGGTCGATGTGCTGGTAGCTCGACTGGTGCTTTACCACGGCGGCGACGTGAATGCCGGCCTTATGCGTGAAGGCGCTCAGCCCGACATATGGCGCCTGCGGGCCTGGCGCCATGTTCGCGACCTCAGCGACGAAGTGCGAGACGTCCCTCAGGTGCGAGAGCTGTTCGTCGCTGACGCAATCGATGCCCATCTTCAGCTTGAGGTTGGCGATGACGCTGACGAGGTTCGCGTTACCGCAGCGTTCGCCGTAGCCGTTGATGGTGCCCTGCACGTGCCTGGCACCTGCTTCGACGGCGGCGAGTGTGTTAGCGACAGCCAGGTCGGCGTCGTTGTGAGCGTGGATGCCTAGAGGGGCGTCCAGACGGCGCGCCGCCGCGACAGCTTCGGCGATCTTAGAAGGGATCGTGCCCCCGTTCGTGTCGCATAGCACCAGGCAATCGGCGCCCGACTCTGCGGCGGCGCGCAGGCAGGCAAGCGCGTAGTCGGCGTTGTCGCGAAACCCGTCGAAGAAGTGCTCCGCGTCGAAGAAGACCGTCAGGCCGCGCGCTTTCAGGTAAGCCACCGAGTCGGCGATCATCGCCAGGTTCTCTTCCAGCGACGTTTCCAGTATCTGCCGCACATGCGTCTCGTTCGCCTTGCCGACGAGCGTGACCGCGGGCGTCGCGGCATCGACGAGAGCGCGCAGGTTAGGGTCATCCTCCGCACGGACGCCGGCGCGGCGCGTGCTGCCGAACGCGGCGATCTTAGCGTTCCCGAGCGACAGCGAGCGGACGGCGACGAAGAACTCGGCGTCCTTGGGGTTGGAGCCGGGCCAGCCGCCCTCGATGTAATCGACGCCCAGCTCGTCCAGCTTGCGGGCGATCTTGAGCTTGTCCTCGACGGAGAGAGAAATCCCTTCCATCTGCGTGCCGTCGCGGAGCGTCGTGTCGTACAGTTCGACTTTCATCTGAAGATATGCCTCCTTCCGGGGATTAACAGCAATTTGTCAGGCGATTGGCGCGGAGGCAGCGCTGATCGCCCGCCCCCGAGGATCTCGGGGGCTTAGGTGGGCCTTTCTGGCGGCTTGTGACTTCTCGCTGTTCGGCATATGTGCCCTCTACCTTAACATATCGTCGCTGCGAGGCGAAAGGGCGAGGGCAGCAGCAGCTAGCGACGAACCCTCCTGCGCGCGACCAGCCCGACGCCTGCGAGCATTGTGCCAGCCACGGCGAGGGCTACGTCGACCGTCAGAGGCGTCGAGCTGCCGGACGGCCCGTCGCCTGTGCGAGGCGCAAGAGCGGAATCGAAGCCGAGCGACGGCGCCGCAGCGGGTTCCTGATCGCAGGCGCCGACGCAGACGCTACCACCGCTGGAACCGTAGAGCTGCTGTTTGCCATCGACCGTCGCTTCCACCATCACGCCTGATTCGATGAGGCCTCCCGGCGTTGCATAGGTCGTTACCAGCTTCAGGCTTTCTCCCGGCCTCAGCGATTGCATCCCGAGCGACGCCAGGTCCCACTTCAGCAGGTTGGCATCTGGCACCGACTCGCTGGGCTTGAACTGCGTTTCTTTCGGCTGCTGATCGGGCCCGTAATGCTCCGTTATGGCAAGTTGGGTGATGGCGCTGGAGCTGCTGTTCGTGATCGTGGTTTCGAAAACGACAGACGATGCGTCTAGCTCACGATTGACCTGCTCGACTTCGAGACCCGTCGGCGGGTCCGCGGCGCCGGCCTTCGCCTCGTAGTGATCCGGTGGCGAACCGGGCACGATCACGCCATCCACCTCTACCGGCCACTCGCCGTCGTAGACGCCTTCGCTGGGCATTCTGAGCAGCACGTCGAGCCGGACGTTCGACGTTTGCCCGGGCTGAAGCGTATCGCTGTTGCCAAAGCTCAGCCCCGTCGGGTCTATGGGCCTTGGCCGGCCATCGACCTCGTACAGAATGAAGTAGTGGTCGGGGGCCAGGCCCGACGAGCTGGTATACTCGCCGGACAGATTCGACAGCGGCGTATCGCCAGCATTCGTCAAATCGATCTGACATTCGTGCAACGTCCACTCGTTCGGCCGGAAGACGTTCGGGCCACACGTCTCGTCTATCTCCAGGTCCGGCGGCTCAATCGACGCCGCGGCGCTGTAGCCGTAGAGCTGGTCCTTCCCGTCGACCGTCGCTTCGACCATCACGCCTGACCGTGCAGGGAACGACGGATCGTCCAGCGAATACGTCGTGCTGAACGTCACGCCCTCACCCGCCGCCAGCGATTGCACCCCCAGCGACGCCAGGTCCCACTTCGCCAGGCCCGCCTCCGGTATCGACTCGCTCGGTTCGAACTGCGTCTTCGCCGGCTGCTCGCTCGACCCGTAGTGCTCCGTCGCCGTCAGCTGCGTCACCGCCGAGCGGCTGTTGTTCGTTATCGTCGTCTCGAACACCACAGAACCGCCCTTTTGATGACCGACCTGGCTGACGGTGAGGTCGGTTGGCGGATCCGCCGCGTCGGCCCGCGCCTCGTAATGCAGCGGCGGCGAGCCGGATACGACCTCGCCGTTCACCCTCGCCGGCCATTCGCCGTCATAGGCGCCCTCGCTCGGCATCCTCAAAAGCGTGTCGAGCCGGACGTTCGCCGTCTGCCCCGGCTGCAGCGTGCCGCTGGTGCCGAAGCTCAGCCCCGTCGGGTCGATGGGTCTCGCGGTGCCGTCAACCTCGTAGAGCATGAAATAGTAATCGGGAATGACGCCCGAGGAGCCAGCGTAGCCGCCCGAGATATTCGAGAGCGGAGTGTCGCTGACATTCGTCACGCTCATCAAGCAGTGGACTACCGTCCATTCGTTAGGACGGAAGACCTCCGGCGTGCACGTCCTCTCGATCTTGAGGGGCGATGTCTGCGCCGACGCCGATGGCCCGCCGCCTAACGCGAGAAGCGTCAAGGCGACCGCGACGCCGAGGAGAAGCGACTTTGCAGGAGTTCCGCTTGCTGTCTTCATGACCGTAGCCTCCTTCGCGCTACAAGTGCCGCCGTGACCAGTCCAACGCCCGCCGTCGCCAGGAACGCCGCCGCCCAGATGAAGTCGAAGGTCGCCTCGGCCGGCCCTTCGCCGCCCTGTCCGAAGCCCACGGGACCGCCTCTGCCGCCGGGGACGCCTTCTTCAAAGCTGCAATCTCCAAGAGGAGGTGAATCCGGCCGCACGCCGTAGCGCTCCGTCGTTCCGCCGACGTTGGCTTCGACCACAAGGCTGGCGTTCACGCTTCCGCACCCCGACGGGTCCAGCGGTCGATAGCTCGTGTGCAATACTATCGATTCCCCCGGCGCCAGCGATTCCTTGCCAAACGATGCCAGATTCCAGGTATCGACCTTGTCGACCGGATGACTGGTCGGCGGCTCTGCACTGGCAAGACTGACGTCGTCGATCCGCTCCGTGATCGTCAGGTCACTGACCGAGGCCTGACTGCGATTTTCGATCACCGTCTCATACTTAGCTTCCGCCAACGGCGACATGCCGTCGGGGCTTTCGTTTGTGAGCGTCGTGGTCACGTCAAGGTGATCTAGCGGCACGGTAGCGTTTCCATAGGCAACGAGCTTCAACGGAACGTTCTTGATTTCCTGCTCTCCAACCATCAGCCTATCGGTCCCGTTCCAGGTGCCTTCGCTCATTCGGTCCAGCCCGGTTAGGGTGAATTCGAACGTCTCCCCCGGCTGAAGCGGGTCAACATCAAAGCTCAGGTCGAAGGGGCCCACTGGCACGTACTTGCCGTCGTGGACGTTCGATACCCAGTAGTACTCGGGGATCGGCCCGCTGTCAGACATAAC
>JBEKXP010000005.1:0-35751 GCA_049511815.1 Dehalococcoidia bacterium | reverse complement strand
CTACGTGGCAAGGATCGTCCCGCTCGTGCAGGAGCGAATCAAGCGCCTGGACGAAGCGGTGGCGCTAACGGCGTTCTTCTTCGTCGAGGGGCCGCTGGAGTACCCGGGGGAGCTTCTGCTGGGAAAGCGCCCAGACGGGCGCCCGTATGGGCGTTTCGCGGGCAAGCCGGAGGAGGCGGCGCAGGCGCTGGCGACGGCGATAAAGCGCGTCGAAGGCGTCGACGACTGGCGGCACGATGCGCTGGAAGGTGTGCTGCGACCTCTCGCTGAGGAGCTTGGGCTGAAGGCGGGCGATCTGTTCATGCTCATCCGCGTAGCGGTCACGGGCCAGACGGCCACGCCGCCACTGTTTGAGACAATGGAAGTCCTCGGCCGCGAGCGGTCGCTCGCCCGCCTCCGCGACGCACTGGCCCGCTTGGAATGACTCGCGTAGGTCGAGCGTCTCGCTCGACCGCTTCTCCCCTTTCCCTGGCGAGGCGGGCAAGATGCCCGCACTACGTGTGAGTCGTTCGGTTTACGGCGATCCATCTCCATGCTAAACTGGCATGGCCGCTGGGGAGTCGTCTAGTGGTAGGACAGCGGACTCTGGATCCGTATGCGGGGGTTCGAATCCTCCCTCCCCAGCCAGCAAATCGAATCTAGAAAGGCCCGTGAAAGCGGGCCTTTCTGCTTGCTTGCGAGGCTTTTGCTAACAGAATGCTAACATGGGTCTTCCTAGCCGTTGGCAAACACCAAGTCGGCAACCGTCTGCGCGGCCTCTTCCTGCATCCCCGGTAGCACGTGGCTGTAGATATCCAACGTAATGCTGATGCTCGCATGGCCGAGCCGTTCGCTGACCACTTTGGCGGGAATGCCCGCCTGAAGCGCCAGCGTCGCATGGGTGTGCCTGAGATCGTGAAGGCGGATAGTGGGCAGCGCCGCCGCTTTAGCGTGACGGGCGAAGGTACGGCCGAAGCCGTCCGGGTGTATGGGCGTACCGTCCTCACGGGCGAAAACCAAGTCGTTGTCCTGGTATTCCGGCCCCCACGCCAGCCTTTCGGCCACCTGTGTCCGTCTGTGGGACCGTAGGGCGGCAACTGTGTGAGTGTCTAACCAGACGTTTCGGCTTCCCTTCTCCGTCTTCGGCGTACCGAAGTCGAGTTTGTTATTGACCTGTAAGAGTGTTTGCACAACGGCCAGGCTGCCCGCTTCCATGTCTACGTCACGCCAGCGCAAGCCTAGCAGTTCGCCACGGCGTAAGCCCGTGCTGGCAGCGAGTAGGTAGGCGGCATAGAGACGGCCGCCCTCGACGTGTTCGAGGAAGGTCCGGAGCTCGCTTGCCGTCCATGTCTTCGGCTTTTTCGACTGGCGTCTCGGCGGCGTAGCGCTGTCGGCGACGTTGCGCGGAATCTTCTGCCACTTTACGGCGTCGGACAAAGCCTTGTGGATGGTGGCATGGACGTAGCGCACGCTGCGCGGGCTGAGGGCACCTTTGCTTTTGGTGCGCCCGTTTGCCAACAGTTGCGCGTACAACTTGTTTAGCTGGTCGGCGCTGAGTTGCTGCAAGGGCACGCTCCCCAGCGTGGGCACGATACGCTTGTCGCATATCATCTTGTAAGCCGTGGAGGTTGACGGCCGGACTGACGCCGCGATAGAGGGCAGCCATTCTTTCACAAGGAAGGCCCCAAGCGTCCGCTTGCTCGGCTCTACGTACTCGCCGCTTTGGAGGGACGCCTTTATCTCGGTTAGCTTCGCTTCGGCTGCCCTTCGCGTGGCGAAGCCGCTATACCATTTCTGCTGGCGCTTGCCGTTCTCGTCGCGCCCGATGTCAACGATGATCCGCCACGTCTTGCCGCGCTTCTTTACGCTGCCTTTCACCACTGGCCTCCTTTCGCCATGCCCTCGTAAATGGCGTCTATGATGTCTTTCCCCTCTATGTCGATTTCCACGTCGCCGGGGAACTCGGGCGTACCCCTCAGGCGATCCTCGTAGACCACCCGATCCGGCCCCGCGAACGGACCCCCGTAAACCAGCCATAGCTCGACGGCCCGTTTCATCTGCCCATCGTCTCTGCCAAGAATCCTTGCCGCCTTCAAGCGATAATCGAAGTTCGCCGCTGGCACGACTGCCGTAACCCGCCAAAACCAATAGGCTTCAGTAACAGCGGGGCGAGCCAGCCAGTGATCCCGGCGCCACTTAAGGAGTTCTAGCACGGCGGGGCCTGCCTCCCATGGCAGCACGAGGCCCATGTCGTCTGGCCAGTGGACATGGCGGTTGCGCTGGCGCTCCTCTTCGCTCGCGCGGTCGAGATATTCCTGCTTTCTGCGCGCGATTGTTCTGAGGCTCGGCATGCTCTTGAGACGATGGGACTGACCCGCGTCAGTTGCACTCTTCTCAAGTATCGCGTGGATGGCCTTTGGCCCGAGTTTCTTATCGTTCTCCGCTAGGTAATTGATGGGCCGTATCCAATATTCTTCAGTCCTCGGTCGCCCCATAATCGCCCCCTATCGTTTTGGCGTTATGGCCGCTGCAAGTGGCGCGCACCGCCCTTGACGGATTGGGAGCACCTGCTACGATGTCACCATGAAGTGTTTGCGCGTCATTACAACCAACCATGGCATCAGGATACAGAAGGCGCGCCTCTTTGTCAAGGGGTGCAACAGGGGAAGGGGTAGCAAATGGTAGCGGCAGTTGAAGCGAAGCCAGTGTTTACTGTTGAGGAGACAGCTCACCTCCTCGGACTGTCGGTTCGGAGCGCATATGAGGGCGTCTATCGCGGCGACATACCTTCACTCCGTATCGGCCGAAGGATTCTGATCCCCCGCGCGCGACTAGAGGCCCTGCTGAACGGAAGCACGCCGCAAGCGGAGGGCGCCTAAACGCGCGATGCCCGTATCAACCTTCCTTGACGAATCGCAAATCGAGGTCGCCGGGGCCTTATTGACGCTTTTCGACGGGCGACGCGACTGCTACGGCGAGGGCGAGGGCTATTGCAATAAGGAACCCCTGACGCTCGAAGTTATGGCGCGCCACCTGGCGGGCGAAAACGCGATTGGCGTCTACCCCGTGACTGACGGCAACCTTTGCTTCTGGGAATGCATCGACCTTGACCTTGAGGGGGAGCCCGACCTCGTGCAATGGGGGAAGGCGCTGAAGCTGTATGATTCCCTACGTCGCCTCGGCTGCTGCCCGTTCATTGAGAGAAGCAAGTCTAAGGGCCATCACGTCTGGGTGTTCTACCGGGAGCCCGTAGAGGCGGCTTGGGCGCGGCGAGTGGCGGCAAGGGCGATAGCCGACGCCGGACTGCCAGCCGATACCGAGGTTTTCCCGAAACAGGACAGCGTAGACGCGGGCGGCTTCGGCAACTACGTTAACCTGCCCTACTTCGGGCCGAACGGCAACGGGCGCCGCGTCATGCTTGACCCTACCACCGGCACGCCCTGGACAGTTGATGAATTCCTAGACGCGCTGACGCTGACGGACCCGAATGATGTTCGGCTACCACGTGACGGCAAGTCCGAAGAGGACGGGCTTATCGTCGGCGGCGACAGCGCTGCCCGTCTCCTGGCAGAGGACGCGCCCGTAGGAACGCGCCATGAGAAGGCTAAGCGGGTTGTCGGGCTCTCGGTGGCACGCTTCTGGCAGGACGGCCAGCAGGCGGCCCTAGACGCCAGTTTGAATTGGAACGTGGCCCGCTGTGGCCCACCGCCGCTGCCCGCCGCTGAAGTCGCCCGCATGGTTTCCGACTTCTGGAAAAAGGAAGCGGCAAAGCGGGGGAACGCGGACAACAAAGAGGCGCCCCCGCTCCGGTTCTGGACCGGCGCTGAGATCGCCGCCCAAGTCTCGCCTCAAGTCGAGTGGATCGCGAAGCCGTGGCTTGCCGCCGGGAGTGTGACAGAACTAACCGGCAAGTTGAAGGCCAGCGGGAAAACCACCCTGATCATGCGCATGATAGCCGCCTGTCTTAACGGCGGGGAGTTTCTAGGCGAGCAGGCGGCAGGAACACCCGTTGTCTATCTCACAGAGGAACGCCCCCGAACATTCCGCGAACACCTCCGCCGTGCCGGGCTGTTGGAATGTGAGTCGCTACACGTCCTCTACTACCACGATACGAAGGGCATGAAATGGCCGGATATCGTTGACGCCGCCGTTGCCGAGTGCCAGCGTGTCGGCGCCCGCCTGCTGGTTGTGGACACGCTCTCGCAATTCGCCGGACTGAAGGGAGAAGAGGAGAATCAATCAGGCTCCGGCCTTGAGGCTATGGAGCCGCTACTGTTCGCCGCTGCCTTGGGCCTGGCCGTCCTCCAGGTGCGCCACGAGCGCAAGGGCGGCGGGGAAGTCGGCGAGTCAGGACGTGGTAGCACGGCATTTGCCGCCGCCGCCGATATCGTGTTGTCACTCAAGCGCTCTGAGGGAAACGCCAAGCCTAACGTCCGCGTGCTGCATGCCCTCTCACGCTTCGATGAGACGCCCGACACGCTGGTTATCGAGCTCGACATCGAGTATCGGGCGCTCGGCTCTAAGACTGACGTGGCACTCGCCGACGCCAAGTTCGCTGTCGCTGACATTCTGCCCAGCACTCTGCAAGGGGCGCTGAAAGACTTGATGACGGAAGGCAAGGTGCAAAGGTGCGGCGAGGGGAAACGCGGCAAGCCGTTCCGCTACTGGGGGAGTCTGTAAGAAATGCTGTTGCTCTCTATTACTAGGAAAGTAGTTCCGGCAGAAAGAAACGGGGAAGCGGCACCCCCTGAATCTGAGAATAGAGAAAAAGGTTTCTGCCAGTACTACATCATAGTACTGGATCACCAACAGAAACCGTCGGAGTGCTGAGATGAGACGCCTACTGCTGGGAAGTTGGACTCTACCTTCGGGCAACTCCGTTGACGCCGTGCTGGAAGTGTCTCCCGGCGATTTGCCTCACTATGAGCCGCGCTGTGAGTGGGAACGCTTCCCGCCGAGTAAGCGTGACGTGGCATTTTACACCCGGCACATCGCGCCTGAAGTCTATGCCAAATTAGCGGCTTTACTGGCTCCAAAGGGGCGCGTGCTGTTCATACAGACGTGAACGCGCAGAACGAAAGGCGAACCTATGACTGTAACTACTTCGCAAACATCCCGTGAGCAACGCGTTAGCAGGCGGGCGAAAACGAACCTAAAAGAGGCCAGCAAACGGACTGATAATCCGCCGTCACTAAGTCCGGTCCAGCTCGCCCAGCGGCAGACGGCCGCCTTGAAACATGGCCTGAATGCCAGTCCCGCAAATGCCGCCAGTATAAGGGCCAAATTGGGCAAGAGAGTGCGCCGTTTGGTTCGCCTGGAGCGCCAGCGCCGGCCGTGGCTAGGCGACGATACGGACAACCTGCTGCGGATGCTCGCGGAGCGGCGGATCATGAAAGAGAACTTGCTCATCGAGTGCGACCGCAAAGGCATTCTCGGCACTTCTGGCAACGAGAGCCGGCGGTCGAAGGCCATCGACAAGATTGACTCAATGCTCATCACCATCGAGCGGGCGCTACCAGCGCGCCCTGACGTTCGTGGCGGCGGCGCCTGCAACCTTGATGATCCGAACTTCGCGATGCCTCCGAAGTGCTGGCTGTGGTTAATAGACACCGTGCTGGCCGATGACCAGCAGGTGGCGCCGTCTACAGAGGGGCGCCAGCCGACACCCGAGCAACAACTGATTCAGGAAGCAGAAAGCATCATAAGCGAAGGAGGTCAATCATGAGTAGAAACACAATGATCATCACCAACGAGGCATGGCGTCTGTTGACAGAGGGGTTGCGGCGGGCGACGGACAGATATCTTGCCGACGATGCGCCGGTGAGGACGGTCGAACTTACCGAACAGGAGAAGAGCATCGTGCACACCTGCAATCAACCGTGGATTGGGGTCGTCGTGTCCGAAAACGACGCTTGGGCGGAGAAAATGGAAGCGCACCTACTGGAGGGCAGACGATGACGCGGACCGTACTTGAAGACGCGGCATATCGTGTCCGTTCAGCCGAAGACGAACTCGCCAATCTTGAGGCGGCCGGTGCCTCTGAGACAGAGATCGCCGTCGGCGCTGAAAGGCTGGCCGAAGCGAAGCGCTACCTTGAGACCCGAGAGGATGATGAGCGGGCGAAGGGGAGTGAGCGATGACCCCAGCACTGGTTGCAGACCGCGATGTCGTTGTCAAGTGCTCGCCGGTCTACACGAGCTACCTTGTCGCCGCGAACCAGCGAATCTACAAAGGCTCACACGTCATGATTGACCCGTCAACCGGCTATCTCGTTGTCGGCGCGGACACGGCGTCCTGCATCTACTGTGGCGTTGCTGACGAAAACATCACCAGTACAACCGCTGGTGTGAAGAAGTGCAAGGTACAGTCGGGGGGGCCTTTCTTGATGAACACGGAGCCACTGAGCCAGCAATCTTGCGGGAGTGCCGTCTATCTGTTGGACTCCGGCACGGTCGCTCTCATTTCGACCACAACCAACGATCTGAAGGTGGGAAGAGTCTTCTTCTGGGTCGATGCTACTCACTCGTGGGCAAACATTCAGTCCGGCGGAACGCCATAGGGGGTGAAGGATATGTCCAAAGCAGAGAAGGAAGTCGGCACAATTCAGGGAGAACTCGGGCAGGCAGAGAAGGAGAGCCGCAAGCTTGAGGACCGGCTCGCGTCAGTGGACGCCGAAGAGCGAGTCCTGCTTGGCCAGCGGTTAGAGGCGGAGCGCCTGAGGTGGGGCTGCGACGATCTGGAGGCCGAGAGCACAGTGGAAAGGATCGAGGCGGCGCTCGGCAAACTCGCCGGCCAGCGGCGGGGGATTCTGGCCCAACGCGACGTGGTGAAACTCCGGGTAGATGACCTCAACGTCGCCCTCGATGCTGCCCAGGATGAAGTAGACAGTGAAAGACTAGACGAGATTGACGAAGAGATCGGCCCGGCAGAGGCCAAGTTCCAATCGCTGTTTGCGGAGCGTGTTACGCTTCTCAATCGTCGCCAGAACAGAGTCGCTACCGCAGCGACGGCGCAGGTCGAAAGACTTACCGAACTAGAGGCGCTCGGGCTCGCAGAGCGTGAGGGCTTTCCCGGCGGACAGATTCGCCGCCGAATCACAGAGGAGGTAGTCGCTCATGGCTAAGGGACAGCAGAACATGCACTTGATCACGATGGCGCCGGGCTGCTTGGCCAACGTCATTGACGACATCAAGACTATCGGCGCTGTGCCGCGCGTGGGCGCCGTGCGCGTCGATTACCGCCAACTCGACGCCAAGACAAAGTTCGAGATTGAGGAACACCAGCACCTCCTGGTCGATGGGCGTTCCTTTGAGGCAAGACACGGCCTGCCGGAACGCGAGCGACAGCAGGTCATCGGCAATGCGACGAACGCGCTTCCCCATGCGGGCGACTACGGGAGCACCGGCGGCGTCATCACCGGCGCGCCGCCGCCGCCGGGTAAGGTGCTTAACTAGGAGGCTGACATGACTATGGACCTATCCCTCAACATCACGGCCGACTCCGGTGATGCTCAAGCGGCGCTTGAGGAGTTGAACGGCAAGCTGGGCGACACTCAGAGCGCAATGGAGGCGGTTGACCAATCGTCTCTAGCAGACGCCCAAGGCCAACTCGACGACTTCGGCGCTTCCGCGCAGGACGCCGGAGCTGGCGGACTGGCAGCGCAAGCGGGCGCGGAAGAAGCCTACGCTTCAGTTGGCAATCTTGGCGTCGTCAGTGATGAGACCGCCAGTCAACTGGAGGCGCTTTCCGGCGCTGGTAGCGCGGCTGATTCGGGGCTCGCTGGTGCTGCAAGTTCGGCTGACGATGCCAGCGGCGGCTTTGGGGGCGCGGCGTCCGGCGCTGGCGAACTTGGCAGCGCCCTTGGTGGCCTAGACAGCGACCTCGGGCCGGTCGTGGGCGGCATTTCGGGCATGGGAGGTGCCCTTGATGACTTGGTTAACTCCGGCAGTCTTGATGATGCTGCTGGCGGCATTCTGGGCATCGCGGCGGCGGGGATTACAGCCGTCGGTGCTCTCGGTGTACTCGGAGGCAACTTCGAGAACACCGCCATGCAGTTCGAGGACGCTACGCAGGCCTCCGCCGAAGAGACGGCTTTCTGGAGCAATATGTTGGCTGACGTTCACTCTTCCCTGGGGGCTGCCCAGCTGGGTGTGACGATGCTGACGAACAAGGTGCAGACCTACGCGTTGGCGGCTCAGTCGGGGAAGACCGACTCTTCGGCGTTTGCGACAACAATGGCCCATCTCGGCGTTACGATGCTCGACACCAACGGGAACGCGCTCCCCACCATCGACATCTTCGATCAGATCATGACCAAGCTCGTCGGCCTGCACGACAACACGCTCGCGGCGGACTACATATCCACGATATTCTCGCGCGGGCTCAGGACCTCGCTGATGCCGGTAGTTCAGAACTATAGCGACTTGCTGCCCACGGTGAACCAGCAGACGGCCGATACCGCCGCTGAGTTCGACAACGCGAACCAGAAGGCGACTTCCTACGACATAGCGACCCACAACCTCGGGATTTCGGTTGATCATCTCGCCGTTAGCACACTCCCGCTGCTCACCGATGCTCTCGATCTGCTGAACATTCCGATGGGGGGCTGGGCGGACATCGTAGCCGGGCTTGAGTGGTCAATACCGGACCTGGGTGGCAAGATTGAGGATCTTCTCGGTCACGTGGGCGACCTTGGGGACGCGCTCGGCAAGATTCCCGGCGTCTCAAAGCTGGAGGATCTGTTCGGCGGCGGCGGTGGTGGCGAAAAGGAGACGGTGCCTGGTGGCCCGAAACTGAAGTATGCCAGCGGCGGTATGACGCCCTACAGCGGGCTCTTCGAAGTCGGCGAAGCTGGCCCTGAGACCGTAGCCCTACCCGGTGGAAGTCGTGTCTACAGCAATGCCGAGTCAAAGGACATGGGCGGCCACCATCTGACGATCTACGGCGGGACGATCAACATTCGGCCGCAGACGCTTTCGACAAGGGACATCTGGGCCGAGTTGGAGGCGCGAGGATAGAGGGTCCTGCCGGGGTGTGCTGGCGCAGTCGAGTTCCACGGCCGCGCTGCCATAATGAGCGGTCACTCCTACCGCTCCCCCGGCAGGGCGCTATTTTGCCGTCTAGCCTCCCGCCCCGTTTTTCGCTCCTAGTTACTAGGAGCGAAACGCCCAGGCGTTCACAAGGCAGGAGAGAGACCTTGCCGAGCAGGTGCGGGCATTGTCATGGCCACGGCTGGTATCTTGATGAAGACCTCGACGCGCATTGCCTGATCTGCGGGCGCAAGGTCGCAGCAGGAAACGGTTCGATGACGCTCAACGATGTCATGCAGAGCCCGCCGGCGCCGATCGTGAGCATACGCGCGACAGCGGCCGATAGTGCTGATACTGCCCAGCTCGAGGAAACGGCCAGATCGGGCTCTCAGAGGCTTGACAGACGCAAGGGCAAGTTGTAGAGTCGCCTCGCAACGGTAACTCACGGCGTTTGTCTTGATGGCCCCGGCCTTCCGGTGGCGCCGTGAGGTTGCCGTTGCAGCCGGGAGGTTTGGGGCCGTTTCCTCTCTCTCCTGCCACCACAGGTTTAACAGACTGGCCCCGCCTCCCTGGTCTTAGTCTCGTGTCGGTCGGGGGTTTCGTGGGGAGTGCCGGAACAGTCGTAACCGGCGAATAGTGGATAATTTGTCAAGTTGTTGATGGGGGGTCATCTGAACGATACTGATAGCACGCCCGCAAGGATGCGGGCGGATGAGAATCACTGCCAGAGGCCACCAGCGCACGACACCCCGGCCGACGACTTTCTGCTAACGGAAATGCTAACGCAAAGGCCGCAACTAGTTGCCGTTAGGTACCGTTACGGCGACCCGAAGAGTCGAAAAACAGATACGATGAAGTATTGGCGGCAAGTAGTTGCCGCTGGTTATAATGGGCAGGGGCGGTCTCTGGATCCGTATGCGGGGGTTCGAATCCTCCCTCCCCAGCCAGCTTCAAACAGCGCGCTGTTGTTGTCGGCCGAACTCGTTTCGGGCATAATGAGATGCGGCGCATTCGTCTAGCGGCCCAGGACACCGCCCTCTCAAGGCGGAGATCGCGGGTTCGAATCCCGCATGCGCTACCAGGAATCGAATGCGAATGGCCTCCTTTGAGCATATGAATCCTCAGAGGGGGCCTATTGTCGTCGATTCCGATTCAGCGTCCGCAAAACGCCGGAATGACATGTCACGCAGTTCACGCCTTCCGACATAGAGATCACCATGGGCACTTATACATGCAACCTGGGTGGCGAGTCTTACAGGCAGGACACAATAAGGCGCTGCCGTGAGGGAGAGCACGTAATCCTCAAAAGGGAGCCGAACAATCCCTACGACAAAAATGCGATCGCGGTGCTGAGGCAAAACGGAGACCAGATCGCGTATCTGTCCCGGGACAATGCTGCGTGGGTTGCGGAGTTGATGGACAAGGGGAGGCGGTTGGAGGCCAAAATAGCGCGCATTACTGGAGGAACACGCGACAAGCCTACTCGCGGTGTCTTGATTGACATCGACACGGCACCGCCAGATCCGGGCGAGAAGACGATTCGATCGAGTGCGCCAGGTCTCCTCAGCCGGTTGTTCCGACGCCACCAACGAGAGTAGGGCAAGCGGCCTCCGATACATGAGGTGAACGAAGATGAAGACAATCGACTTCCGCAGCGACACCGTCACTCTGCCAACGCCCGCGATGCGCGACGCTATGGGCCGCGCTGAGCTCGGCGACGACGTCTACCACGAAGACCCGACGGTCAACCGCCTGCAACGCATGGCCGCCGACCTGGTCGGCAAGGAGGACGCCCTCTTCGTCGCGAGCGGCACGATGGCGAATCTGGTCGCCGTCCTCACGCATTGCGAGGCGGATGACCACCTGCTCGCCGGCAGCGAGGCGCACATCCACTACTACGAGAGCGAAGGCATGCGCCGACTCGCCGGCGTCGATATCCGCACGCTCCCCAACGACGCCCACGGCCACATGGAACCGTCCGCGCTGGAGGAGGCGCTCTGGGCGAGCGAGGCAAAGTCGATCGACCTCGTCTGCCTGGAGAACACGCACATGCGCTGCGGCGGCGTGACGCTCAGCGCGGCCTACACGTCGAAGGTCGCCTCCATAGCGCACGGGCGCGGCGTGCCGCTGCACCTCGACGGCGCCCGCATCTTCAACGCCGCGGTCGCTCTGGGCGTTCCGGCGGCCTCGTTGGCGGAAGACGTAGACTCTGTGATGTTCTGCCTGTCGAAGGGACTGGCCTGCCCCGTCGGGTCGATTCTCTGCGGCAGCGCCGAGTTCATCTCCCTGGCGCGGCAGTCGCGGAAGCTGGTCGGCGGCGGGATGCGGCAGGCCGGCGTGCTGGCGGCGGCGGGAATCGTCGCGCTGGAGTCGATGATCGACCGGCTCGCCGAAGACCACGCCAACGTGAGGCTTCTCGCCGAAGGGCTGGCCGGATTGCCCGGCGTCACGCTCGACCTGGCTACGGTCGAGACCAACATCGTCATCTTCTCCGTCGAAGGCGGGGCGCCCCCGTTCCTGGCGGCGATTGCCGAAGAGGGCGTTCTTGCCCTGCCGGTGGGGCCGGAGCGAGTGCGCATGATCACGCACTGCGACGTGTCGCGCGAGGATGTCGAGCTGGCGCTGGCGAGCATCGAACGCATCCTCCGTCGCGGCAACGGCGAGCAGGCCGCGGGGTAAGGCCTCCGCAGTGCTATAATCTGACCGATGACCGCTTCCGACCAGAAGCCCCTCCTCGTGATTCTCGATGGGCACGGCATCATTCACCGCGCCTATCACGCCTTCAAGGAGCCGCTGATCATCCGCCGTACCGGCGAGGTGGTGACTGCGGTCTACGGCCTGGCTAACACCCTGCTCAGCGTCCTCGAACAGCTGAATCCGACACACATCGCAGTCGCCCTCGACCCGCGCGGCCCTACATTCCGCCACGAACTCGACATAACGTACAAAGCGCAGCGAGTCGCGGCGCCGGAGGACCTGACGGCGCAGATCGCCCGCTGCATCGAGGTTATCGAGGCGTTCAACATCCCCATCTTCCGCGTTCCGGGCTTCGAGGCCGACGACGTGCTCGGCACCCTGGCGCGGCAGGCCGAAGAGCAGGACGTGGACACCTTCGTCGTCAGCCTGGACAGCGACATGGTTCAGCTTGTGGGGCCGCGTGTGCGGCTCTTCATGTTCCGGCCCTACCAGCGCGACACCGTGACCTACGACGAGCAGGCCGTCCGCGAGCACTACGGCTTCGAGCCGGGGCAGATGCCCGACTTCAAGGGCCTCAAGGGCGACACTTCCGACAACATCCCCGGGGTCCCGGGCATCGGCGAGAAGACGGCGGTCCGCCTTATCCAGCAGTTCGGCAGCCTGGAAAGCATCTACGAGCGCCTCGAAGAGGTGCAGCCGGATAAGCTGCGCGAGCTGCTGCGCACGCACGAGGCGCAGGCCCGCCACAGCAAGCAGATGGCGACCATCCGCACCGACGTGCCGATAACGCTCGACCTCCAGGCGGCGCACCGGAAGCGCTTCGACCGCCAGAAGGTGCTGGACATCTTCCGCGAGCTGGAGTTCCGCAGCCTCATTCCGCGCATCCCGGAGTCGGGCGCGGAGGCGCCGGTGGAAGCACCGCCGGCGCCGGAAGTGGCAGGACCAATCGAGTGCCACACCGTTTTCACGGAGGACGACCTTCGCGCTCTCGCCCGGCGACTCCGCACGGCCAGTGCCTTCACGTTCGACACGGAAACAGACGACATCCTGCCGATGCGCGCACCGCTCGTCGGAATGTCGTTCTCGCCCGCGCCCGGAGAGGCGTACTACGTCCCCGTTGGACATCAGCCGGCGCTCGGCCAGCCAGAGCAACTGCCGCTCGCGACGGTGCTTGCCCACCTGGGCCCGCTGCTGGAAGACGAGTCGCTGGCGAAGACGGCGCACAACGGCAAGTTCGACATGGTGGTGCTGGCGAATCATGGCGGCAGCGTCCGCGGTTTTGCCTTCGACACGATGATCGCCGCGTACCTTCTTGGCGAGGGCGGCAGCGCGGCCGGCGCCTCGCCCGTTGGCGGCGGCTC
Organism: Dehalococcoidia bacterium; assembly: GCA_049511815.1. Lineage (GTDB taxonomy): Bacteria > Chloroflexota > Dehalococcoidia > DSTF01 > JALHUB01 > JALHUB01. Next base: position 22,685 of record JBEKXP010000005.1, on the reverse strand, counting down.
GCTGAGCCTGAAGTGGCTCGTCTCCAAGCGGCTGGGCATCGAGATGGCGCCGATAACGGACCTCATCGGCAAGGCGGGCGCGAAGCAGTTGCCGATGAGCGCGGCGCCGATCGAAGGGGTCAGCCGCTACGCCTGCGCCGACGCCGACATGACGGTCCGGCTACGGCAAGTGCTTGAGGAGGAGCTGAAGCGGCAGAACTTGTGGAAGCTTTTCGACGAGGTCGAGATGCCGCTCGTGCCGGTGCTGGCGCGAATGGAGATGGCCGGCATCGCCCTCGACGTCAGCGTTCTGCGCGAGCTGTCGCAGCAGCTCAGCGGTCAGATCGTCACGTTGGAGCGCGAAATCTACGACGCCGTTGGCCACGAGTTTACCATCGCCTCGCCGCAACAGCTTTCCGATATCCTCTTCCGCGAGCTGGGGCTGCCGAAGCCGGCGCGTCGCACGAAGCAGGGCTACGTCACCGACGCGCTGGTGCTGGAGTCGCTGCGGGGCGCCCATCCCGTCATCGACCTCATCCTCCAGTACCGCCAGCTCACCAAGCTGAAGTCGACCTACATCGACACTTTGCCCGGGCTCGTCAACCCGAAGACGAACCGCGTGCACACCAGCTTCAACCAGACGGTCGCCGCCACGGGCCGCCTGTCCTCCAACGACCCGAATCTGCAGAACATACCGATCCGCTCGGAGCTGGGCGGGCAGGTGCGCGCCGCCTTCATCGCCCGCGACATTGGGCCGGAGCCGCGACTCCTCGGCGCCGACTACTCGCAGGTCGAGCTGCGCATTCTCGCCCACCTGTGCGGCGACCCGCTTCTCGTCAAGTCGTTCCGCGAGGACGAAGACATCCATGCGGCGACAGCGTCGGAGGTGTTCGGCGTGTCGCTGGCGGAGGTCACGGCCGAGATGCGGCGTCGCGCGAAGGTCTTCAACTTCGGCGTCCTCTACGGGCTTACCGGCTTCGGCCTCTCCCAGCGCGAGGGGATCTCCCGCGAAGACGCGACCAACTTCATAGCCACGTATTTCGAGCGCTATCCGAAAGTGAAGGAGTGGCGCGAGCAGGCGATTGCCGACGCCCGCGCCAAGGGCTACGCCGAGACGATCATGGGCCGCCGGCGCTATGTGCCCGAGATCCACGCCAGCAACCCGATGGTGCGCGCCGCCGCCGAACGCATCGCCATCAACATGCCGATTCAGGGTACGGCGTCGGACATCATCAAGGTCGCGATGAACCGCATCGACGCCGAGCTGACGGAGCGCGGCCTGCGCTCGAAGATGCTGCTGCAAGTTCACGACGAGCTCATCTTCGAAGGGCCGCTGTCGGAGATGGACGCCCTGCGGGAGATCGTGCTGCGCCTCATGCCGTCGGCGCTGGAGATGAGCGTGCCGCTGAAGATCGACGTCAAAGTCGGCAAGAACTGGGGCGAGATTTAGCGCTCTCTGGCGCAGATCTGGCGTCTCGCCCGCCCCGGTTCTTCGTTCGAGCGTTTGTTGTTGCGGTTCTGCGGGTTGAAACCCGCAGCCTTCGCCAACCGCGTCTTTTCTGGGAGGCTGAGCGATTCATCGCTCAGAATTGTTCCCCTCCCCGCGTGAATCTGCACCAAAGAGAATATCGAAACCATGCCTGAGCTCCCTGAAGTAGAAACCATACGCCGCGACTTGTTGGGCCACGTCGTTGGGCGCACCATCACCGACGTCCGCATCGTGCCCGGCGCCGAGCGCGTCATCCGCGGCGACGATGCCTTCGCTCGACGCCTCGCCGGCCGCCGTATCGACGACCTCCTGCGCCGCGGCAAGTACCTGCTGTTTCGCCTCGACGGCAGCGAAAATCCGCTCTTCCTCGCCGTCCACCTGCGGATGACCGGCTCGCTCCTCTACCGGCGCTCCTGCGATGCTCCCGACGCCTACGTCCGGGCCGTCATCGCCCTCGACGACGGCTCAGAGCTGCGCTACGCCGACTTGAGGAAGCTCGGCCAGATGTGGCTTGTCGATTCGCCGGAAGAGGCGGTCGGCAAACTCGGGCCGGAGCCGCTCGACGCCGCGTTCACGGTCGCAAAGCTGCGGCAGACGTTGTCGGGCCGGCGCGCGCCGATAAAGCCGGTCCTTCTCGACCAGCGGGCCATCGCCGGCATCGGCAACATCTACGCCGACGAGGCGCTCTTCGCCGGCCGCATCCACCCGCTTCGACTCGCCGGCAGCCTATCCGGAGCGGAGGTGAGACGCCTGCACCGCGCCATTCGACGCGTCCTCAACGACGCCCTCGGCAACCGCGGCTCGTCCTTCCGCGATTACGTCGACGCCGCCGGCCGCGAGGGGCGGCACCAATTGCGCGTGAAGGTCTTTCGTCGGACGGGGCAGGCGTGCTATGTTTGCGGCGCGGAGATAGCTCGCATCAAAGTGGGCGGCCGGAGCACGCACTTCTGCCCCCATTGCCAGCCGGAGGGCGACACGGACGTTGCCACGACAAAACGACGCCCTGACTGACGTTGCCGGCATACGCGTCGGCCACTGGACCGACCGGCACGCCGCCACCGGCTGCACCGTCGTCCTCTGCGAGAAGGGCGCCGTCGCGGGCATCGACGTCCGCGGCGGAGCGCCCGGCACCCGCGAGTCGTCTCTCCTGCGACCGGAGACGCTCGTACAGCAGATTCATGCCGTCTTCCTGACCGGCGGCAGCGCCTTCGGCCTCGACGTCGGCTCCGGCATCATGCGCTACCTGGAAGAGCGGGGCGTCGGCTTCGCCTACGGCGGCGCGACCGTTCCCATCGTCTGCGGCGCCGTCCTCTTCGACCTCAACGTCGGCCGCGCGGACGTCCGTCCCACGGCGGAGAGCGGCTATCGCGCCTGCCTGGCGGCGAAAAGCGGGCGCATCGCCGAGGGCAGCGTCGGCGCGGGCACCGGCGCGACGGTGGCGAAGGTGCGGACGGTCGCCCACGGGCTAAAGGGCGGCGTCGGCACCGCGGCGGAGAGAATCGACGACGTCGTTGTCGCCGCGCTGGTCGCCGTTAACGCTTTCGGCGAGATCAGCGATGGCGAGACCGTCATCGCCGGCCCGCGGGGCGTTCCCGGCCGCTTCGAGAGCACACTCGACATAATGCGACAGGCCGGGCCCTCGCCGAACCTGCCGCTCACGAACACGACCATCGGCGTCGTCGCCACCAACGCGACGTTGACGAAGGCGCAGGCGACCGCCGTCGCCCACATGGCCCACGACGGCATCGCCCGCGCCGTCCGGCCCGCCCACTCGCCGGTCGACGGCGACGTCCTCTTCGCGCTGGCCACCGGCGAGCGTCCGGAGCCGGCGAACGCGCTGGTCATCGGCGCATTTGCCGCCCGCGCCGTCGAGCGGGCAATCGTTCGCGCCGTAAAGGCGGCGACGGGCCTGGCAGGCGTGCCGTCCGCTGCGGAGTGGCTGGCGACGGGGCGTTAGCGTCAGGAAAGCAGTCGGAGCAACTCGCTGAAAGTCGAGGCGAAGGCGACGGGCGTCGACAGAGAGGCGCTCATGTCGGCGGGCGTTGCGTTGTCGAGGAAGCGGGCGCCGGCGTGGTCGAGGGCATGGCGCGGCAAGACGACCAGATCGCCCAGCTCGCGGCTCCGCAGCGAATCGATGATGTCGCGGCCGGTCAGCAGGCCGGAGACGGTGACGCGCGGCCCGAAGAAGGCGTTCTCGACCGGCGCGACAGACGCGTCGATTCCCGTCAGCGCGCCCATCTCCGCCGCTAGACGCGTCAGCACCGGCGCGATGAGCGTCCCGCAGGCAAACGTCAGCCTCTTGCTGGCCCAATGTCTCTTCTCTCCGGCCAGCCGCCGTCGCAGCCGCCGCCAGTCCTCGATTAGCGCCCGCGTCATGCCGATGCCGTTTTCGTATTGCGGATAGCCGTCGTAGCGCGACGCGGCGGGCAGGCGAGCGCCGGCCGCCAGATAGAACTCGTCCGCCAGGTAGACGAGGCCGACGCCAAAACGTTGCCGGAACTCTCGCTGCCACGGCCGCATCTGCAGGATGACCTGTCGCGCGTATTGCAGCGTGCACGGCCCGAGCCACTGCTTCGTAGCGTCATCGGCGCGCGACCAGGCGTGACGGCTGGCGGCCACGGGCACGACGCCGATTGATTGCACGGTGGGGTACAGCTCGCTGAGGTCGCGGACGGTGCGCGCCAGTTGATCGCTGTCGTTGAGGCCGGGGCAGAGGACGACCTGCGTGTTGACGCGAATGCCAAGCTCGCCCAGGCGCCGCAACTGTCCGACTATCTCCGGCGCGCGTCCGTTCCCGAGCAACCGGCGTCGCAGCTCCGGGTCCGTCGCATGGACGGAGACGTTGAGCGGGCTCAGGCGCTGCTCCTCCAGCCGGCGCCAATCGGCGGCGGTCAGGTTGGCCAGCGTGACGAAGTTGCCGTCGGCAAAGCTGAGGCGGATGTCGTCGTCCTTCAGATAGAGGGAAGGGCGAAGATCGGCGGGCAGGCCCTTGAGGAAGCAGAAAAAGCAGTCGTTGTTGCAGGTGCGGACTCGATCGAAGATTGAGTTCTCGAACTCGACGCCGAGGCCCTCGCCAGGCCGCCGCCGCGCCTCGATCTCCTGCCGTCGCCCCTCGCGCTCGAACGTGAGGCGAAAGCGCTCCTCCGCCGCGTAGAAAGCGAAATCGATGGCGTCACGCAGCGCATGGCCGTCGACGGCGAGGAGCCTGTCGAGCGGCCGCAGCCCGATTCGCGCCGCGAGGCTACCGGCGGCGACCTCTCGCACTGTGCCGCCGGCCTTCGAGGCGGCAAGCGGCATCAGGCGAGCTCCCGAAGTCGCGCCACGACCGCCTCGATCGCTTCGTCCGGCGTCGATGCACCTGCCGTCACGCCGACGCGCGCCCGGCCTCGAAGCCACCCGCCTTCGATCTGCTCCGCCGACTCGACCTGGTGCGTCTCGACGCCTTCCTCCCGCGCGACTTCGGCGAGGTGCCGCGTGTTCGCGCTCTCCCGGCCGCCGACGACGATCACGAGGTCGACCCGTCGCGCCAGAGCCCGCGCCGCTGCCTGCTTGCTGCTCGTCGCGTCGCAGAGTGTGTTCACGACGCGGATTTCATGCGCGTTCGGTAGGTGCAGCTCCGCGAGGCGCCCCACGAAGGACGTGAAGCGGTCCGCGGTCTGCGTCGTCTGCGCGAGCACGGCGACTCGCCCCGGCAGCGGCTCGTTCAGCGCGTCCAAAGCCGCTTCGTCGGGAAGAGCCACGCCTTTGCCGGCAGCCCAGCCGAGGACGCCCCGCACCTCCGGGTGGTCCGGATTACCGAAGATGACGATGCAGTAGCCTTCACCGGCCAGTCGCTTCGCCCAGCGCTGCGAGCGCGTGACGATGGGGCAGGTGGCATCGATCACCGACAAGCCGCGCTGCGTTATCTCCTCCAGGACCGCCGGCGACGCCCCGTGCGACGGGACGATGACGGCGCGGTCGCGGGCTTCGGCGGTGTTGTGAATGACGCGGATGCCAAGCGCCGCCAGCCGGTCGACGACCTGCTGGTTGTGGACGATCGACCCCAGGCTTGCGAGCTCGCCCGACTCGGCTATGGCCTTCTCCGCCATCTCGACGGCGCGGCGCACGCCGAGGCAGAAGCCCAGGTCGCCGGCAAGGATGATCTCCACCACTCAACCCGTCCTCTCGATTCCCGGCGATGTGGCCTCCGCGTATGCGCCTCTCTGGTCGCTCGGCAGCAGCGCCGCGATCTTTCCCATGATGATGTCGGTGCAGCGCTGCGCCTCCTCCGCGGTCACCCGTTCGACCGGAGGCAGAAAGAAGGGATCGCCCAGGACAACGCGAATGTGCGGGCGGCGCCCTCGAAGGCTATCCAGGGGCAGACGAATAATGGATATCTTCTGCGTGCCGCTGACGGCGACGGGCAGGATCGGCGACTCGCTGCGAAGGGCCAGCAGCGCGGTCCCGGGATGAGCCGCGTGCAGCCTGCCGTCTTTGCTGCGGGTTCCTTCCGGGAACATCGCCAGCACTTCGCCGCCGCGGAGGATCGCCGCCGCCTTACGTAGAGCTCCCAGGTCGGCCTCGAAGCGCCGCACCGGAAAGGCGCCGGCAAGCCGGGCCATCATCCCAATTATCGGCCACTGGAACATCTCCTGCTTGGCCATGAACACCAGCCGTCGCGACATGACCGCTCCCAGCAGCGGCGGATCGGCGTTGTTGAAATGGTTCGACGCCACGATGAGGGCGCCCTGCCGCGGCAACTTCTCGCGGCCGACGACCTCCGTGGTCGTGAAGGCGAAGACGACGGCTTTGACGACCGCCAGGAGCGACCAGTAGAACAGGGGAACGACGTACTTCACCGCGCCAACGCCAGTATTCTCTCGACGACCTGCTCCAGGCTGAGGCCGTCTGTCTGTAGTATCAGCGCGTCCGCCGCCGGCCGCAGCGGCGACAGCTCGCGCCCGCTGTCGATGGCGTCGCGGCGCTCCAGCTCTTGCATGACGCTCGCGATACTCAGGGTGGTCTCCCCGCGGAACCGTGCCTGCTCCCAGCGACGCCGCGCCCGCTCCAGCCGCGGGGCGTCGAGGTAGACCTTGAGATCGGCGTCCGGCAGCACTACGGTGCCGATGTCGCGCCCGGCCACGACGATTTCGCCTAGCTGCGCCTCTTCGCGCTGGATGCGCACCATCGCCTCCCGCACCACGGACAGCCGCGACACGTCGGACACGTTCGCCTCGACCTCCGGCCGAACCAGGAACGCCGTTACCTCGACGCCGTCGACGTGGACTTGGCTCTGCTCGTCAGCGGTCGTGCTCACCGTCATACTAACCCCTTGCGCCAGGCCGCCGATCGCCTCTTCGTCTTGCGGCCCGATGCCCCTTTCCAGGAGCAGCCAGGTGAAGGCGCGGTACATGGCACCGGTGTCCAGAAAGCGAAAACCGAGGCGCCTTGCCAGCAGGCTGCCCACCGCGCTCTTGCCCGACGCGACGGGGCCATCGATGGCGACCGTCCGCAGATGGCCGTGACGTTCCTCTACGATATCTCCTCCAGCGCTTATGCGCCGCAGTTCTCCCTTTGATTATAGGCGGCGTGTGTTCAGACGGGCAAGGAAAAGGCCGCTGGAGCCGCCGATGGCGAGGGCGACGGCGCCGGAGGCAAGCGAGATGAGAATGCGGCGTCGCGCGTCGTCGGAGGTTGGGCGCGGAGAAGTCGAAGCCTCTGCGGCGACCGCAGTTTTCGGCTGCTGGGTCGCGCCGGCTGCATGGGGGGTCAGTGCGCTCGCGGGCGGCGTCGCCTGGCGCATGACGCTCTGCCCGGCGACGGTCGCCCGCGGCTTCGTCACCCGCTGAATGAGAGCGGGAACGCCGATGTCGCTTTGCGGCGGCTCGTCGGCGGGCGCGGAAGCGGCGGACGGAGCGGGCGTATCGGCTGCGGGCGGTACTGCGGGTCCAAAGGACACGTCGTCCATGTAGATGGTCGCCGGGGCCTCGGACAGGGGCGCGAGCATGACGCGGAGCCTGGCGGAGCGGGCGTCCGCCGGCGGGAAGACGGCGTCGGTTGTCAGGAAGCGGAACGAAGGGTCAAGGCCGCTGAGGTGTGCCGTGGAATCAGACGTGGCGAGAGCTGTGCCGCTGCCGTCCTCGCTGGCGTACCAGGAGATGCGCAGGTAGGCTTCGGCGACTCCCGGATCGTCGAGAAGGACGTAGCCGCCGAAGTCGTAGGCGCTGCCGCTGCTCACCAGCACCGTTTGGTAGGCCCACTTGGTCGACGTTGTATTGCTGCTGAAGGCGCCGGAGTACTGCCCGCTGCGGGCGTGCGCGCTGCTCCGCTGAAGATCGCCGCCGTACTTCGACCAGCCGATCGGTCCATTGCCGTCGGCGTTCTCGAAGCCACCGTTGACCAGCGAATCGCTGGGACCGGTCGTCGGCGTGGCGCTGGGGGCCGTCGTCGGCGTGGCGCTTCCCGTTCTTGTGGCTGTCGCTGCCGGAGCTACAGTCACCATCGGCGTTGTTGAAGCTTGCGGAGCGACGGCAGGCGTGTCGGTTGCCGCCGGCGTGTTGGTCGGCGGCAAAGGCGGCGGGCCTTCGAGTGTGACGTCGTCGAAGTAGACCGTTCCGCTGCCGTCGAACTCCACGACCAGCTTGGGCCAGACGAAGACGGCGCCTTCAGGCGAAGAAGCGGTCCAGGTTAGGGACTGCCAGCTCGTCTCATTGTCCCGCGGCGAGGGGGAGTCGGAGGAAGAGATTGTCCCTTTCGAATCTCGCCAGACAAGCCGCAGCCGGACGGATCGGATCTCTGGGCCACTCTTGAGAATATCTGCGGAGAACGCGTAATCGGCCAAAGCCCGGATAGGAATGAGTCCACGGTACTGAATCATGGAGTTGACGTTGGACGAGAGGACGGCGAAGCAGTTGCCTTCTTGGGGGCAGGTGGTATCGAGCGTTCCCTCGGTTGCTACCCAACTGCCGACGCCGGAAGGGGGCTCAAAGCCGTCATGGATGAGCGGGTCAGGCGAGCCATGCGCCTTCGGCCCGCCGGATAGCGAGAGTAAGACAGCCAGCACGATCGCCAGCGCTGCTGCCGCGCCGCTTCGCACGCCGCACGCTCCTTGTTTCGGCGAGCAAGGGGTCCGAATCCGCGGATAGTAACTCCGAGGCGGCTTCCTTGCGCCTTTTATCGCAGCTTCCAGGCTACGGGGTGGAAGTTAGGGACGTATCGTACCCCATTTACAGCAAACGCTTCAAGCGGGGATTGGGAGTGATTCCCGGAAGGCGACCGCGCTTGGCCACCGGCCGGCCGTCGATCTCGTGGATGTCGGCCGTGAAGTCGATTGGCGGCGCGCTGGTGATGTAGCTGCCCACGCCGTAGCCATCGACGCGCGCGCCCTCCTGCCGCATCCCGACGATGCGCTCCGGCGTGATGCCGCCGCTGACGAAGATCTGCACCCAGGGGAAGCCGGCGAGGTCGAGGCGCGCGCGCACCTCCTTCACGAGGTCCGGGGTAACGCCGCCGCGCTCCCCGGGCGTGTCCAGCCGGACGCTCTGAAGGCGCTCGTTCATCGCCGCGGCGACCCGAAGTGATTCCTCCGCCTCGTCGTGAAAGGTGTCGACGAGGACCGTGCGCGTCACTTCGGGCGGCATGTGCTCGTCGAAGGCGAGCGCCGCCACCACCGTGTCGCCGAAGCAGATGATAAGCGCGTGGGGCATCGTGCCCGAAGGCGCGACGCCGGCCAACCGCGCGCCCTCGACGGACGAGCACGACAGGCAGCCGCCGACGACCGCCGCGTAGTCCATCACCGCCGCGACGTTGGGATGCACGTGCCGCGCACCGAAGCTGATGACGGGAACGCCGGTGGCGGCATCGACGCATTCGCGAGCGGCAGTGGCCCAGGCGCTCTCCTGCGCCAGGAAGCCGGCCAGCGCGGTCTCGTAGATGCCGTACGACTGGTAGGGCGCGGTGACGCGTAAGATCGTCTCTTTCCGCGACATCGCCTGGCCTTCTTCGAGGCCCCATACTTCGGCGTCGGGCGGAAGGACTCTGCGAAGGAGAGATACGGCTTCGCGCATGCCGCAGAGCAGCCCGTCGCGGGCCGGGAAGAACTCCATCGCGGCGCGCGGATTGAGGCCGGTCTGCTCCAGAACCTGGCGGGTGCGCATGAAGTAAACGTCGGCGGTGTCGCCGCTGAGGACGGACGGCAGGATAGGGAAATCGTCGTTATCCAACTGGCTTCCTTGCGCTGTCGCGTTGTCAGCTAAGTCCGATTCACGAGTCTCGCGCCCAGCACCTTCTCCATGTGCTGCAGGGCGCAGCGATGCGCCTCGTCGTCGAAGGTTGCCACGCAGTCCACCGGTACCTCTACGGCGTAGTCGCGGTTGCGGGCGTCCGCGACGGTGTGCATCACACAGATGTCGGTGCAGATGCCGCAAACGGTTACTTTTTCGGGCGCCAGCTCTCGCAGGCGCTCCTCCAGGTTCGTGCCGAAGAAGCCGCTGTAGCGACGTTTGGGGATTATCTCCGTCGCCAGGCCAGCCAGCTCCGGCGTGATCTCCGTCTCCTCCGTGCCGCGGACGCAATGCGGCGGAAACATCGCGAACTCCTTGTCGTCGGGGTCATGCGTGTCGGCGAGGAAGATGGCGTGGGAGCCGCGCCGGAGCTCTTCTTCGACCAACCGGCGGACGTTTGGGACGATGGCGCGGGCGCTGGGTCCGCAGTCAAGGGCGCGACCTTCCTCGAGAAAGCCGCGAAGCATGTCGACTACGATGACAACGTCGGGCATCGCGGGTCCCTTCGCGGAAAAGAACTCCCCCTCATTGTAGGGCAATCGAAGGGAGTTGCTAAGAGGGTCAGCTTTCGCGGCTGCGACGCACGCGGACGCGTCGCACCGAGAACGCTTCGCTTTCGATTACGGCGTCCGGTTCGAAGCCGTTCTCGCCCGGCTTCTCGATCACGGCCTTCGAGTCCGGCCGCAGCGATGGCAGCAGCGACGTTGGCCGGAAGACCATCCTTATCGCCCGCCGAATGATTATCTCCGCCAGCGTGCCGATGATGATTGCCGTGGCGCCGCGGGCCAGCGTCGGGACCGGCGAGCGCCAGACGACCGGCTGCATGTCGTCGCGCGCGACCGGCAGGGCGCTCAGCGAGGCGCCGCATTTGCGGCAGAAGCGGTCGCCGGGGTCGTACGGCCGGCTGCAGCGATGGCAGACGAGGAGCTCACCGTTGCGTCGAGAGGGCTCATCCATGATGTCGGCATTATAGCAGCGGCGTCGCGCCGTCACAATGCATCTGCGCAGTTTCCTGCGCGCCTAGCGTTGGACGACGCGGCGACGCAGCTTGGCCCAGGTGCTTATTGCGTGCACCAACGGTGAGCTGCACTTGCCGTCGATCTTCCCCTTCCTAAGCGAGTCGAGGAACTCCTGCGGCGTCTCGAAGTCGTCCATCTCCACGCAGGCGCGGCCGACTTCCCCGAGCGAGTGGGCGTCGCTGCCGGCGCTGCAGGCCATGCCGTGCTCGGCAGCGAAGGCGGCGGCACGGGCGTTGTCCGAGCCTATCGTGACGCGGGCGTTGAACGCTTCGATGATGTCGATGTGCGGCAGGACGCGCTCGAGGGCCGCCTGGCGCAGCGGCTCGCGACGCAGGCGGTCGAAGGGATGCGGCACGCCGACGAGGCCGTTCTGCGCCTTGATCCGTCGCACCGTCTCTTCGGGCGAGAGGCCGGACGGGATGCGTTCCTGCAGGAAGAAGCCGATCACCTCCCCTTCCGTCGTCTTTATCTCTTCGGCGGCGATGACGCGGAACGGCGCGATGGTCTGCATCATGAGCGCGCCTTCGAGCACGTTGTGGTCTGTGACGGCGATGCAGTTGATGCCGAGCTTCAGGCAACGCGTGAGCAGTCCTTCCGGCGTGATCAGGCTGTCCGGCGAGAAGTTGGTGTGAAGGTGGAGGTCAGCTTTCAGCATCATCCCAGGGTATCTCTTCCTCGGCTGCCTCCGCCTCCGACGGCGCGGCCAGCGTCTCCCGCAACTGGCGAATGCGCACCTCCGCCGTGTCGAGCATCTCCTGACAGCGGCGGGCGAGCGTCATGCCGTCCTCGTAGAGCGCCAGCGAACGCTCGAGCGGCAGGCCGCCCTCTTCCAGCTTCGCCACCGTCTCCTCTAAGCGGCGGTACAGCTCCTCGAATGTCTCCTTGCTCTTCTTTGCTGCCATCGCCTTCCTCACGCATCTTCCGACGGAAATAGAGCCGGTTGCATCTTCTGCGATGGCCGTGACTTCCGCCGCGGCTTCGCCTTCGACGCGACTTCCGCCGGGAACGCGCCGTCGCTAACGCGCACGTCCAGCGTATCGCCTGCCTTCACCTGCCGCACGCTCCACACTACGCTTCCCTCCCGCTCGACCAGCGCATAGCCCCGCGCCAGCGTCGCCCACGGGTGAAGCGAGCGCAGTTGCAGCAGAAAGCCGCTCACCTGCTCACGGCTCCGGCCCAGCGCGGTGTCGACCAGCGTGCCGGCCACCCGCAGCGCATCGTCGACCTTCTGGCGCTCGCGGTCAACAGGCGGGGCGCAATGCTGCATGCGTCCGAGAGCGCCGCGAAGGCAGCCGACGTCCTCGTCGACGCGAAAGCGCATCGCGTTCGAAAGCGACGCTCGGTGGGCGCTGAGCCCGGCGAGCATGGCGTGCCTGTCGGGCGCGACGAGCTCTGCGGCGGTCGAAGGGGTGGGCGCGCGAACGTCGGCGACGTAGTCCGCTATCGTGTAGTCGGTCTCGTGGCCGACGGCGGAGACGATGGGCGCGTGACTGGCGTAGATCGCCCGCGCGACCGCCTCCTCGTTGAAGGCCCACAGCTCCTCCAAAGAGCCGCCGCCGCGCGCGACGATTATGACGTCCATGTCACGCTCGTCGTTCAGCGCCGCAATGCCGGCGACTATGCCGCGCACGGCTTCTATGCCCTGAACGGCGCTCGGCGCAAGGACGATCTCCGCCAGCGGCCAGCGACGCGCCAGGATGACGCAGATGTCGTGGAAGACGGCGCCGGTGGGCGAGGTGACGACGCCGATTCGCTCCGGAAACGGCTTCAGCGGCCTCTTGCGCGACGGCTCGAACAGCCCTTCCTGCTCCAAGCGGGCCTTCAGCCGCTCGAACTCCATTGCCAGCACGCCGACGCCCTCGGGCTGGACGAAGTCGACATAAAACTGCAGGTCGCCGCGCACCTCGTACAGCGAGACGCGTCCGTGGGCCACCACCTGCGCGCCGCTTTCGACGAGCGAGGCGAGGTCGCGCTGGAGCGTCGCGGCGCGGAAGAAGACGCAGCGAAGCTGGGAGTCGGCGTCCTTGAGCGTGAAGTAGATGTGGCCGGCGGTTGAGCGCGAGAGGTTGGAGACCTCGCCGCTAACCCAGATGTCCGCGAGATGCGGATCCGTCTCCAGGAGCTCGCGGAGGTACGTCGTGATGCTGCTGACCGAGTAGACCTGCATGCTCATCGCGGATCTCGCAAATCCAGGAGATAGCGAAATGTAGGCGAAATCTCTACTGGCTGGCTGAAGCGCGCTCCAGATACTGCCCCGTCCGCGTATCGACCTTGACGGTGTCGCCGGTGTTGAGGAAAAGAGGCACCTGGACCATCAGCCCCGTCTCCAGCCGCGCCGGCTTGGTGCCGCCCTGCGCTGTATCGCCGCGGACCCACGGGTCGGTCTGCTCGATCTTCAGCTCGACGGCGGCAGGCAGCTCGACGCCTACCGCTTCGTCGCCGTAGGTCAGGATGTCGCAGGTGCCGTTCTCGCGCACGTAGTTGAGCGCGTCGCCGAGGCGCTCGGCGTTAATCGCGAGCTGCTCGTAGGTGTCGGTGTTCATGAAGTAATGGATGTTGCCGTCGGCGTAGAGGTATTGCGCCGGCTGCCGGTCGACGCGGGCGCGGGTGAAGCGCTCCCCGGCCTGGAACGTGCGCTCGATTGTGTGGCCGCCGCGGACGTCGCGAAGCTTCAGTCGCACCTGCGCCGAGCCGCGACCCATCTTGATGTGCTGGTAGTCGAGCACCTGGTAAAGGGTGCCGTCCAGCTCTATCGTCACGCCCTTCTTCAGATCACCGGTCTCAATCATCAGTCACGCCCTTGCAGTTCGAACTTCGGCGCCCGCGAGAGCACGCGCAGGCGGCCGTTCTCCATCGCCGCCAGGTCTTCGATGCGGACGCCGCCCCATCCCGATAGGTAGATCCCCGGCTCGACGCTCGTCACCATGCCGTCGGCCAGCACGTCCTCTGACATGCGGCCAAGGCGCGGCTTCTCGTGCACTTCCAGCCCGACGCCGTGCCCCAGGCCGTGCCCGAAGTTCTGCCCGTAGCCGGCCTCGGCGATGAAGCGTTCCGCCAGGAGATGCGCCTGCTCGCCGGTCATCCCCGCCGCGATGAGCTCGATGGCCGCAAGCTGCGCTCCCAACACAATATCATAGATCCGCTGAAATTGGCCGTCCGGCTTGCCGAGGACGATTGTCCGCGTTAAATCGGAACAGTAGCCGTCGAGGCGCACCCCCATGTCGATGACGATAGGCTCGCCTTCGCGCAGCGGTTCATCGCGGGGATAGGCGTGCGGCATCGCGCTCCACGGCCCGGCGGCGACGATCGTCTCGAAGGACACAGCTTCGCCGCCGTGCTCGCGCATGTACCGCTCGACCTCCCACGCCGCCTGCTTCTCCGTCCAGCCCGGCTCCAGGCGCTCCATCAGCTGCGCGAACGCCGCGTCGCCCAAATCGACTGCGGCCTGGATGGCTTCGATCTCGGCAGGCTCCTTGACGGCGCGCAGCGTCTCCACGACGTCGATGGTGGGCACGAGATGCGGCCGTTCGCCCTGCGGAAGCGCGCGAACGACCGCGGTCATCTGCTCAAACGTGGCGTAAGGCAGGTGAGACGCCTCGAAGCCGACCTTCCCGCCGCCGAGGCCGTTGAGGAGGCCGGGCAGCCACGTCTCGAAGGCGGTTCCGGCGACAGGCTGGAGACTGAAGTCGCGCGCCTGCTTCGCTGCCTGCTCGAAATAACGGAAGTCCGTGGCGATGCGCGTCTCGTCGTGGCTGACCAGCAGGTATCCCGCGGAGCCGGTGAAGCCGGAGAGATAGTGCCGGTTCGCGGGCTGCGACACGAGGAGCGCCTCCAAACCGAGCTCTTCGAGACTTGCCCTGAGACGCGCGACTCGCGATTCGCCAGGCGATTGCTTTAGCACCAACCCTTGTCCGCCGGCAGTTCGCTCTTGATTGCCACGAACGCTTCCAGGGCCGCGACGTACCCTCGCCAGCCCAGACCGGCGACAAGTCCCCGGCAGACCGCCGCCGTGACGGAGCGTCGCCGGAAGTGCTCCCGCCCGTAGATGTTCGAGATGTGCACCTCGATGGCGGGCAGCGCGCTCGCGGCCAGGGCGTCGCGCAGGGCGAAGCTGTAATGGGTGAGAGCGCCTGGATTGATGATGATTCCGTCTGCGCCTGGTGCCTCCGACTGGATGAAATCGATGATTGCGCCTTCGCTGTTGGACTGGAACGGCCGCAGCTCGACGTCCAGCTCTTTCGCCTTCTCGCTGACCCGCGAGCGGATCTCCTCGAGAGTCACCTTGCCGTAGACGTCCGGCTCGCGTGTTCCCAGCATGTTCAGATTTGGACCGTCAATCAGCAGAATTCGCATCGGTTCCCTCCTCTTGCTCGTCGCTTTCCCGGGAGCCCGCGCGCTCGTCAGCGATGCGGCGATAGCTCTCGGCCATGGCGTCCCAGGCTCCGTCGTAGACCTGGCGCTGGCGGGCCTCGGTGACATGCAGGTAGATCTGGGTCGTGTTGGCACTGGCGTGCCCCATCAACTCCTGGACGACGCGCAGGTCCGCGCCGCCGTCGAGCATGTGGGTGGCGAAGGTGTGACGGAGAAGGTGGGGATGCGTTCGCCGGTCGAGGCCCGACGCAAGCGCGGCCTTGCGCACTATCGTCTGAACCGCGCGCGTCGACAGCCGTTCGCCGTCGCGATTGAGGAACAGCGCCTCTTGTGGGCCCTTTGCCAGATCGGGCCGGCTCTGCCGCAAGTATCGCTTGAGGGCGCGCGCCGCCGGCCGCCCGATGAGGACGACCCGCTGCTTGTTGCCCTTGCCGCGCACTCGCAAAGAGCCGCCCTCCGGCGAAAGCTCCAGGTCGCCTGCGTTCAGATTGAACACCTCGCCGACGCGCACGCCAGCCGCGTACAGGAGCTCCAGCAGCGCCCGATTGCGCAGTCCCTGCGGCGTATCCGGCTCCGGCGCCAGAACAAGCGCCGACACCTCTTCTTCAGTCAGGAACGAAGGCAGCCGCCGCGCTTGCTTCGGGCCGCGCATCCCCTCGCATGGGTTGACGGCGATCTTTTCGTCCTGCTGGAGAAAGCGATAGAACGAGCGCAGGGTGCTTAGCTTGCGCGCGGTGCTGCCGGGGGCGATGCCGGCGTCTATCAGACTTGCGAGATAGGCGCGAACGGTATGGCGGTCCGCGGCGACGACGTCGATGTGTTTGTCGGCGAGGAAGGCGAAGTAGGCGCGCAGGTCCGTCGCGTAGTTCCGCAGCGTGTAGGCGGAGCGGTTCCGCTCGGCGGCAAGCATCGCCAGGAAGGCCGCGAGCAACTCTTCGGAGAGCCGTCCTGCCTCGACTTCCCTGTCGCTGGCTGCCTTGCTCATCGCGCTAGGCCCTAGCCTCCGCCGGCTGGCGCTTCGGCAGCGCGCCACGCCAATTGCACTTCAAGCATTTCGCCTTGCCGCCAGCCTGCGCGACGACAACGCCGCCGCACTCGGGGCAAGGCTCCGCGAGCGGCCGCGACCAGCTTGTGAACTGGCACTTCGGGTAGTTGGCGCAGCCGTAGAAGGTGCGACCCTTGCGGGTCCGTTTGGCGACGACATCGCCGCCGCACTCCGGGCAGGCGACGCCGACCTTGTTGAGAATTCGACGCGTGCCGCGACAGGTGGGGTAGTCGGAGCAAGCCAGGAAAGGCCCAAAACGTCCGCGCCGGATGACCATCGGCTTGCCGCAGACGGGGCATATCTCGTCCGTTGCCTGGACCGGTTCCTCTTGGCGCTCCAGGGGCCGGCTGTTCTTGCACTCCGGGAAGCCGCTGCACGCCAGGAAGCGCCCGAAGCGACCCCAGCGGATCACCATCGGCCGGCCGCACTTGTCGCAGACCTCGCTCGTTTTCTCTTCGACGCGCGGGGCCGCCTCCGCCGCCGAAAGCGCGGCCTCTAGCGGCTTATAGAAGTCGCGCACGACCGGCTGCCATTCGCGCTGGCCGCCGGCGATCTCATCCAGCTCTTCTTCCATTCCAGCGGTGAAGCTGACGGCGGTTATCTCCGGGAAGTAGCTGACCAGCAGATCGTTGACGACGACGCCGAGCTCTTTGGGCTTCAGCGCCCGGCCTTCCTTCTCGACGTAGCCGCGGTCCTGGATCGTCGAGAGGATGGGCGCGTAAGTGCTCGGCCGCCCAATGCCGTTCTCTTCCATCGCTTTCACTAGCGTCGCCTCCGTGAAGCGCGGAGGCGGCTCCGTGAAGTGCTGCTCCGGCAAAAGGTCCTGCAGGTGAAGATCTTCGCCTTCGCTGAGAGCAGGCAGCGGGCGCTTCTCTTCCGTTTCCTCCTCCTCCGTGGCTTCCTGATAGACCTGGCGATAGCCGGGGAAGCGCAGGAAGCTGCGCGCCGCGCGGAACAGGTAGCGCTCCGCTCCTTCCTTCGGCTGCGCCTCGATTTCGACTGCAGTCTGATCGTAGACGGCGTCTGCCATCTGGCTGGCGACCATACGCTGCCAGATGAGCGTGTAGAGGCGTAGCTGGTCGCGGTTGAGCGCCGTTTTCAGTGAGGCGGGCTCGCGGTGCACCGACGTGGGGCGGATCGCCTCGTGCGCCTCCTGCGCGCCTTTTGCCTTCTTACGGAAGACGCGCGGCGCCGCCGGGACCAGTGAAGCGCCGAACCGCTCAGCGATGTACTCGCGCGTCTCGCTCAGCGCCGTCGCCGCCACGTTCGTCGAGTCGGTGCGCATGTAGGTGATAAGGCCCACCTGGCCGCCGCGGACCGAAAGGCCCTCGTAGAGCTGCTGCGCGACGGCCATCGTGCGCTTCGCCGTAAAGCCGAGCCGCCGCGACGCCTCTTGCTGCATACTGCTGGTCGTGAAGGGAGGCGCCGGCTGCTGGCGGACGTCCTTCTTGCGGACGGAAATGACAGTGAAGCGCGCCGGTTGCAGAAGCGCGACCAGCCGTTCCGACTCCGCGGCGCTGGCGATCTCCAGTTTCTTGCGCTTGCCGGCCAATCCGGCCAGGCGCGCCGTGAGCGTCCCCTCGCCCTTCGCTTTCGCCAGGCGCGCGTCGAGCGTCCAGTACTCCAGCGGGACGAAGGCGGTTATCTCCTTCTCGCGCTCGACCACCATGCGCACGGCCACCGACTGCACGCGTCCCGCTGAGAGCCCGCGCCGGACCTTCTGCCAGAGCACGGGGCTTATCTTGTAGCCGACGAGGCGGTCCAGGATGCGGCGCGCCTGCTGGGCGTCGACGAGGCGCTCGTTTATCTGGCGCGGATGCGCGAAGGCGTCGAGGACGGCGTCTTTTGTCACTTCGTGGAATACGACGCGCTGGTGCGGCTTGCCCTCCAGCCCCACGGCCTCGAGGACATGCCAGGCTATCGCCTCGCCTTCGCGATCGGGGTCAGTCGCCAGGAAGACGCGGTCGGCGTCTTCCGCCGCCGCCTTGAGCAGTCGCACCACCTTCGCCTTCTCGCGCGGGACGACGTAACGCGGCGCAAAGCCGTCGTCGATGTCCACGCCGAGCTTCGTCTTCGGCAGGTCGCGCACGTGGCCGATGGAGGCGTGGACGTCGTATTGCGGGCCCAAAAGACCGGCCAAGGTCCGCGCCTTCGCCGGTGACTCAACAATCACCAGGTTTCTCTGTTTTTTCTTCGTCATTACCTTACCTGAGCTGAATCTATCTCCAGTCTATTATGCCACCTCTGCGCGCGTTTTGCGATTCGTCCGGCAACAGGTCGGGCGAGACGCCCGACCTACGCGGTCTGCGGACTCTCATCCGTAGGTCGGTCCCACCTCTCGGACGCGGACGTAGTTCATGCGGCCCACCTGTCGCACCATCCCCTTCAGCTCCAGCATGGCGAGTGTGCTGCTCACCGTCGCAATCGATAGCCCGGACTCGCGGCGCACCTCATCGATATGTATCGGCTGCGACGACAGGTGTCGCAAGAGGAGGCGCTCCGTTTCGTCCGCCGGCACGAGCTCCTTCATTTCAACCTGCGTCGCGACCATCGTCAGGTTCAGCTCCTCGAGGATGTCTTCCACCTTAGATACCAGCTTCGCTTCGCCGTCCTGGATGAGCTTGTTCGGGCCGCGGAAGGTCGGGGCGTAGATGCTGCCCGGCACGGCGAAGACCTCGCGGTTCTGCTCCAGCGCCAGGTGGGCGGTGATCATGGCGCCGCTCTTGAGGTCGCCTTCGACCATCAGCACGCCGAGGCTGACGCCGCTCATGATGCGGTTGCGCCGCGGGAAGAACTCGCTGCGCGGCTGCGTGCCGAGCGGGTAGTCGGAGAGAAGCGCGCCGTGCTCCGTGATCTCCTGCGCCAGCTTCACGTGCTCCGGCGGGTAGACCATGTCCAGCCCGCAGGCCAGCACGGCGATTGTGCGGCCGCCGGCGCTCAGAGCCGCCCGATGCGCCACGGCGTCGATGCCGCGCGCGAGGCCGCTGACGACGCTGACGTTGTTGCGCACGAGGTCGGTGGAGAACTGCTCGACGACCTGACGGCCGTAGGGCGTGGCCCGCCGCGTGCCGACGATGGCGACGGCCCACTCGTCGACGCTTTCCAGCTTGCCGCGAACGTAGATGACGGGCGGGAGGTCGTAGATCTCCTTCAGCTTGGCGGGATAGGAGGGATGGTTCCAGGTGAGGGCGTCGACGTGGGCGCGTCGGAGGCGCTCCAGCTCGGCGTCCGGCTCAACCTCCGGCCGCCCGGCGACGATGGCGTTGACGGACGCCTGGTCGAGGCCGGCGGCGCGCAGCTCGGCGGCGGAGGCGGTCCAGGCGTTCTCCAGCCGCCCGAAGTGCTTCTCGAGCAGGGTGAAGCGCGCCCGCCCGATGCGCGGGATGCGCCCCAAAGCGATCCAGTACTTGAGGTCGTCGGTCTCGTCGGCCATTTGCCGCGCATTTTAGCACAGGGCCAGCGGCGTGACAAAACGGCGGGCTATGCGGCGGCCGACCGAGGGGCGCTTGATTGACCCATTGAATTCAATTGTTTTTTGCGTTGTTTCTTGAATCTGAGTGGTGCCGCTTCGAATCTGGGAAAGTAACGCAAGAATGCACGTTTTTCGGCGAGCCCAGAGGGGCAAGCGCGGACAAGCTGGCCCAGACGGGCAGGCGGAGTTCCCGGACGGGTAAACATGGCGTTGGATGCCTTTCGGGAGTTGTCGAGGAGAGGATAGCAGAGGCGCGGGGGATTTGGAAGCGGCTGGTGGCACCCAAGGCGGAGAGGCGAATCCTAAGGGGGTAACCTTCAGGTTGATAACGCATGGCTTCCTGATTGCCCCTTGACAAGCCTTTGGGGACGTTATATTATTCCGCCATCCCCGCTAGCGTGCTAGGAGTAATACCTTCCGGAGGTGCATGATGCGCACTGGAACCCCTTCTGGAACCCCTTTTCGACTGGTACTCGTAGGACTGGCGGGAGTGCTGGCTCTCTCGATAGTAGCGGGCGTTCTTGCCCTGCGGGGGTCCGCACCCGCCGCCCGCGCCGCCACCGGCGACCCAACCGTCATCGCCACCGTGGCGGTCGGGAGTCAGACCCGCGGCCTGGCCGTCAACCCCACCACGAACCGCATCTACGCCGCGAATGGTAACAGCGCCGCCGTCTCCGTCATCGACGGCGCCGGCCCCGCGTTTGCCGGCTACTTAGGGGACATGAATGACCCCCAGGGCGTGGCCGTGAACCCCACCACGAACCGCATCTACGTGACGAACTACGGCAACAACACCGTCACCGTCGCCGACGGCAACACCAACTGGTCCGTCGTCGCCCCCGTGCCGGTCGGGAGTGGCCCCCGGGGCGTGGCCGTGAACCCCACCACGAACCTGATCTACGTGGCAGACTCTGGGAGCAACGACGTCTTCGTCATCGACGGCAACATTAACGTGCCCCTCGCCGTCGTGCCGGTCGGGATTAGCCCCCAGGGCGTGGCCGTCAACCCCACCACGAACCGCATCTACGTGACGAACAATGGCATGAACACCGTCACCGTCATCGACGGCAACACCAACATGCCCGTCGGCACCCCCGTGCCGGTTGGGATTGGCCCCCAGGGCGTGGCCGTCGACCCCACCACGAACCGCATCTACGTGGCGAACTACAGCAGCAACAGCGTCTCCGTCATCGACGGCAACACCAATATGCCCGTCGGCACCCCCGTGCCGGTTGTCGGCACCCCCGTGCCGGTTGGGATTGGCCCCCAGGGCGTGGCCGTCAACCCCACCACGAACCGCATCTACGTGACGAACTTCTTGGACAACAGCGTCTCCGTCATCGACGGCGCCAGCAACACGGTGGTCGCCACCGTAGGGGGCATGTATGCACCCCAGGGCGTGGCCGTCAACCCCACCACGAACCTCATCTACGTCGTGAAGTATTCTGGCGACGTCTCCGCCATCGACGGCGCCAGCAACACGGTAGTCGGTACGGTAAGCGCCGGGGGTTACGGTGGCCCTCGCGGCGTAGCCGTCAACCCCAACACGAACCTCATCTACGTGGCGAACTCGGGCGACAACAGCGTCTCCGTCATCGACGGCGCCAAGAATACCGTCGTCGCCGCCGTAGCGGGGGTCGGGAGTGGCGGTGGAGTGGCTGTCAACCCCAAAACGAACCTCATCTACGTGAACGGTCCCGCCGGCAACGTCTCCGTCATCGACGGCGCCAGCAACAAGGTCGTCGCCACCGTAGGGGGGATGATCGTCTCGGCTGACGGTGGGGTGGCTGTCAACCCCTACACGAACCTCATCTACGTGACGCAAGGTGACAGCATGGACAAGGTCTACGTCATCGACGGCACCAGCAACACGGTCGTCGCCACCGTAGAGACGGGGTCGCCGTGTGCTGACAGCGGTCCAGTGGCCGTCAACCCCAACACGAACCTCATCTACGTGGCGAACTGTGGGGCCGTCGACGTCATCGACGGCGCCACCAACAGCGTTGTCGGCACCACCGCACAAGTCTTCGGTTACTTCTGGGACCTGGCCGTCAACCCGAGCACCAACCGCATCTACGTGGGGAGCGGCAGCGTCTGGGTGGTCGACGGCGACAGCAACACCGTCGTCGCCACCGTGTTGGTCGGGGCCAGCGGCATGGCCGTCAACCCCAGCACCAACCGCATCTACGTGACGAACGGTTTCACCAACGGCAGCGTCTCCGTCATCGACGGGGCGCTCGGGAGCCCTACCGTGAACACCGTCGTGGCCACCGTACCGGTGGGGACTAACCCCCGGGGCGTCGCCGTCAACCCCAACACCGACCGCATCTACGTGACGAACCAGGGAGACGGCACCGTGTCGGTGATCCAAGACCCGTACACCCCCGCGGGTATCAACGTCATCGTGCCCTTGAATGGTGGCTTGGGTTCCATCGGTGGAATGCAGACTACGTTCTCGAGCGTCACACAGAGCGGCGATACCTCAGTGGATCTCCTTAGCAGCGGTCCGCTCCCGCCAACGGGCTACCACGTTCTAGGCGTCGCTGGTCAGCCAGCCTATTATGACATCACTACCACCGCGACCTTCTCTGGCCTGGTGACAGTCTGCATAGCCTATGACCCAACGTACCTAATCATACCGGAGTCGAAGCTCAAGCTATTGCACTACGTGAACGGAGGATTCGCGCCCATCACGACTTCTGTGGACACCGTGAATCACGTTATCTGCGGCAACACCACGAGCCTGTCTCCTTTCATCGTTGCGCAGCCGGTGGCTGTCGTCGGCGGCATAGCCGAAGCGCCGGATGTGGCCGGCACAATCCCGGAGGCCTCTGCCTCGGACAGGAGCCGCGTCCCCATCCCAGCGGAAGTCGCCGCTGCTTTGGCCGCGGGCGTCGTAGCGCTTGGCGTGGGCGGGTGGTACGTGAGGAGGCGGCGAGCGCGGTAGCCGCCCTACCGGTGGCCGTCGCCGTTGCCGTTTGAGGGGGGAGCGGCCGGAAGAGGGGAACAGCACTGCGGGTTGAAACCCCTGCCTACCGGCAGGCGGGCG
>JBEKXP010000004.1:0-31410 GCA_049511815.1 Dehalococcoidia bacterium | reverse complement strand
CCGGAAGCGAAGCCAGGACTTTTTACAGATTGACAACAGTTCCTTGAGTTCCCTCAGTTAGCATCCGCATCGACATCAGTGCTTCGTCGTTGCTGGGAGGAGGGGTGAAATGCGAAGCAGTGGAGAAGGGGGCGGTCCTCTTAGTCTAGCGTCCATCCATCCAGACATCGCCCGCGGGACACCTTTCGCGACTGATGTGGAGGCCGGCCGGACATTCCGGAAGGCCTCTCTTCTTGTGTGCGTCCCGTTGGGCGGCCAATTCCGAGTGTGGGAGGAGGGTAGAGCATGAGAAAGTATCTTCTTTTCAGCCTGGCGCTGGGCGCGGCCGCGTTTGCGTCCTTGCTGGCGCTCCGGTCGGCCCCATCCAGTGCCCAGACAACCATACCAATCGGCGTGGATGCCTATTCAAACCAAATTGCAAGTCAGCCGTCAGGGCTGACCTACGTCTACAAGTACATCGTGCCCGGCGGAACGGACCTCATTCCAACCTACATCAGCACCGCCTACGCCGACGGCAAGAAACCGGTGCTCGTGATCTACACGAACTACGACAGTACGACGCCCGACCTTACGACCTGGGACGCCGCGATGAGCGCGATTGCCCAGGACGGCCGCGCTGTCGACGTCGTCGTCGAGCCCGACATGTTCGGCTACATCCGCAACGCCAACGCCTGCGCTACGACGGGCAAGCAGGTGGTCGACAGGTTCCTGTCGACAGCCCCGTCGAACGCTAATCTTGGCTTCTTCATGAGTCCCTGGAATCTGCCGTACGCCGGGGCGGCCTCGGACGCTGCCAGCTGGAAGAGCTGCTGGCTGGCCGCCGGCGGCGACCGCATGCAATCGATCTATGTCGATGTTTCGGACCGCGACCAGGAGTACAAGGGGACCTACCCCTGGCCCGCTTCACAGATTCAGATGTTTGAAGACTGGTTCAAGGCGGTCAGCCAGGCGACGGGTCGCAAGATCGGAGTCTGGCAGATACCGCTGGGCAACTCCCAGTGCCTGAACGGTCGTCGCTCCACATTCGTCGAGAGCTGGCTGGTGCAGGACAAACTGACAGAACTTTCGCCGTACGTCGATAAGCTGCTCTTCGGCCCGGGGATCGAAGACTACGACGCGACGAACACGCAGAGCTGGAACCTGCCGCAGGACGTCAAATACGAGTGTGGCATGTTTAACTCGCGGGTGAACTCGCTGTCGAACGGAACGCTGCCAACCGCGACAACAGCGCCGACGCTCGCGCCGACGGCTACGAGTACGCCGCGCCCGACGAATACACCGCTGCCGACGGCGACGAAGACGCCGCTGCCGACGACGACGGGCACGCCGCGACCGACCAACACGTCACTGCCGTGGACCCCAACCGCAACGTCCGTCCCAGCGACGGCGACGAAGACGCCGCTGCCGACGGCGACGAAGACGCTGCTGCCGACCGCGACGAAGACGCCGCTGCCGACCGCGACGAAGACGCTGCTGCCGACGGCGACGAAGACGCCGCTGCCGACGGCGACGAAGACGCTGCTGCCGACGGCGACGAAGACGCCGCTGCCGACGGCGACGAAGACGCCGCTGCCGACCGCGACGAAGACGCCGCTGCCGACCGCGACGAAGACGCTGCTGCCGACCGCGACGAAGACGCCGCTGCCGACGGCGACGAACACGCCGCGTCCGACCAATACGTCACTGCCGCGGACTCCAACCGCGACGTCTGTCCCGCCGACCGTCACGCCAACGCAGGTCCCGCCGACAATCACGCCAACGCCGACTCGCAAGGCGCATTGGAGGTGGGTGCGCCGCGGTTACTTGCACGCGTACGTCATCCGAGGCGCAAGCGGCGGCGGATCGCTGCTCATCTGGTCGAGCGCGGCCGGATCCGGCAGCTCGCCGTCGAGCCCCGCGACGAATCTGAACGTCTCGGCAAAGGGTGGTCATTGGCGCACATGGTGGTCAGTCTGGATGGCGTTCCGGTGATGTCCGCATACGTCTTCGCAACACAACGGGCAGTCCATACTGTGCCGACCCCAATACCTGTGGGTAAGTAGCACCTCCTTTCTTGTGGGCAAGAGGCCAGGGAAGGCCTTTCGCCCACTCCCCTCTATCTGGACCACGACTGGTAGACAGGTCTCCGCACCAATCCCCCACTATGTCAAGTTCTTCACGAGACATTCACGGCGCCGCGGGCGCAGTTCACAGCGTTTTGACAGCAACACTGTAGGCTGAAATTTAAATGATGCCGACATTCAGCTTTCGTGTGACCGGTGTGCGCGTGGATGGCGTGACCATGAGCGAGACGCTAGAGCAAATCGAGCGCTTCATCGCCGAAGGCAAGGCACGCCGCATCGTGACGGTCAACCTCGAATACCTGCGGCACGCGCGCTCCAGCCCCGGCTTCCGCGAGGCGCTGGAGGCCGCCGACCTCGCCGTCGCCGACGGCATGCCTTTGCTCTGGGCCTCGCGGCTGTTCCGCCATCCTCTTCCCGAGCGGATCACGGGCGTCGACCTCACCGAGCAGTGCGCGCGGCTGGCAGCGGAAAACGGCTACCGGCTGTTCCTGCTCGGCGCCGGGCCGGGCGTGGCGCAATCTGCGGCCCAGACGTTCCGCCGGCGCTATCCCAAACTCCAGGCGGTGAGTTGCTACACTCCGCCGATCGGCGACTTCTCGCCGGAGGAGGAGGAGCGGATGTGCCAGGCGATCGCCGCCGCCAGGCCGGACATCCTCCTGGTGGCGCTGCCGACGCCGCGACAGGAGCTCTGGAATCATGCCAACGCCCAGCGCTGGAACGTGCCGGTGGTGATAGGCGTCGGCGCTGCCTTCGACATGCTCAGCGGCGAAATAGCCAGGGCGCCCATGTGGATGCGTCGGTGCGGCCTCGAGTGGTCGTTTCGACTGGCCATCGAGCCCCGCCGGCTCTGGAAACGGTATCTGATCCACGACACAGCGGTCGTGTTGCGCATTTTAAGGTCTCGCGGCGCGCCTCCTTAAACGTCAGCAGAAGACGTTGGTGGCGGGAGGAATCCGAGCGTTCTGTAGGAGTGGAACGAACCGGTGAGGCTGACTGACACCCGGGAAGCATTTACGTTCCAGGTGACCGGCTCGCTGGCGGCCCTAGTTGCCCGCCTCTGCTTCCCGGCCTGCTTCGTCGTCGCCGATACGTTCGGCCTCATGGCGGCCGCGACGGTTGGGCACTGGCTTCCGGGAGACGCCGACACGTCCGGCTGGTTGACCGTTCTTCCCGGCGTCAATTTCGTCCACCCGCTGCTCTTCGCGCTCATCTCACTCATCGTCCTGAACCTGTTCGGTTTCCACGACCGCCTTCGCACGGTGCTGCGCAACTCCGAGCTGACTGATCTATACGGCGCCATTACGGTGAGCGTCGTCCTGACGATGACCGTGGCGCTGCTAATGCGCGCCGAGTGTTCAACGGCGGTCTACATAATGACGTGGATCATCGCGCCGCCGGCGATAGTCACTGCCCGCGGGGCGCTGCGTTGGCTGCGACGGCAAATCCTGCCGATGTCGACCCTGACGGTGCCGGTCCTGTTGCTCGGCGAATCGGAAGAATCAAGACGGCTCCTGCAGCGGATCGATTCGGTCCCGGAGCTCGACCTTCTGCCGGTGAAAGTAGTCGCCGGCGCATCGAGCAACCTGGAAGATCTGCGGCAGTTGGTACAGCAGAACGAAATCCGCCACGTGATCATAACCGCGTCGAAAGAGAACCAGACGTTCGTGGCGGAGATGGCGGAGTACTGTCAGGAAAATGGCCTGCGCGTCGCCTGGCTTCAGCGCACCTTCGGTCTGCCGATGACCGTCGCCTCGTTGCACACCTGGGACGGCACGCCGGTCGTCCAGCTCGCAGAGCCAATCTCGCAGCGCCTGTACGAGACGGGCAAGCGCGCCGTCGATCTAGCTTGCGCCCTCGTCCTTCTGCCCTTCCTTCTGCCGCCTCTCCTGGTGGCTGCGATTGCCGTCCGGCTGGACTCGGAAGGCCCAATTCTCCTCAGGCAGAGCCGTATCGGCCGTGGCGGCAGGGCATTCAACATGTACAAGTTCCGCAGCATGCGCGCAGGGTCGGAGGACATACCCGAAGAGTTGCGCGCGCAGAACGAAGCGACGGGGCCGATGTTCAAGATGCGCCAGGACCCGCGGGTCACGCGCGTCGGCCGCTTCCTGCGAAAAACCAGCCTGGACGAGATACCGCAGATATTCAACGTCCTTCGCGGCCATATGACTATGGTCGGGCCGCGGCCGCCGCTGCCGCGCGAAATACCCGGCTATAACGAATTGCAGCGACGCCGCCTGATGGTCAAGCCGGGCATCACCGGTCTCTGGCAAGTGAGCGGTCGCAGCGGCTTGACGTTCGAGGAGATGCTGGGGATGGACGTCCGCTACATCCAGAAACGTTCACTCCTGCTAGATATCATCATCCTGGTCAAGACGGTCCCGTGCGTTATCAGCGGCAAAGGCGCCTGCTGAGCAAGAAAGAGAGGAACAATGAAGCCCTATCTGACTACCGCATTCCGAAATCCGCTCTTGTGGATACTGCCGGCGCTGTTCCTACCCCTGCTGGTCGCCGTTGGGGCGATAATGCTGGGCCGGCAGGACAGTGTACAGGCGAGCGTCTGGACGCAGACCTCGTCACTGCTCGACACGACGGCAACAACGAATCTTGCGCCGCCCGCCCAGGTCGAAGCCGACGTCTTCAACCAGTGGTTGAACACCGAGGCGTTCCGCTCGTCGATAATCACCGCCGCCGGGCTCGACGACAAGGTGAACAGCGGCGAATGGCCGAAGAGATCGTCTCTGGGCAGTCTGCTGGCCAAATTCCCGCTGACGAAATCGCTGGTCGGCGGTCCCTCCACAGACCCAGCAGTGAATCATGACCGCGCCCTGGCCGCCCTGAAAACCCGCCTCAGCGCTCAGGTGCACGGCAACAACCTTCTCTTCATCACCTACAAGGGCGGCGGCTCGGCCGACGAGGTAGCCCTGGTGAAGGCCGCAATGGATACGTATCAGAAACAGAACCTCGGTGTCCAGAGCACTCAGGCACAGGCGCTAATCGATTTCTACACCAATCAGGTCAATTCGGACCAACAGGCTCTGGCGCAGTCCGACACGGATCTGCAGGCCTTCGAGACGACGCACCCCGCGTCGCTGACCTCGCCCAGGCCTCCGCTGGAAGCGCAACAGCTCGCGCAACTGCAGTCGACCTATAACATCCACCTCTCCCAGTACGAGCTGGCCCTCAGCCGGTTGAGCGACGCCCAGGCACGGGCGCAGGCGTCGGTCTCGTCGTCGAACACTGATTTCCAGGTGGTCGATCAGCCGAGCGCGAAGGGTCCGGCGCTTCAACTGAAGTTGACCGGGCTGCTCATATTCGCCGGCATCGTTTTCGGGTTCGGGGTTGCCGGGCTGCTGATCGCTCTTCGCACCTGGTCTGATGACACCGTGCGAGAGCCCGAGGACGTGCGGAAGCTGTTCGGCCGCGACGCGCTGGCCACAATGCCCAGCTTCAAGAAAGGCGGGAACTGATGGCAGTGACAAAAGCGAAGAGCGAAGCGCCGGGGGGCAGGTCCCTCCACCCCGACGATATTGTCAGCCTGTCCCAGACGCGAGTGAGAGGGCAGCCCGGCCAGGATGCCCTGCCGCTCCTGCTCGCTTCGCCGGCGGTCCGTCGAGCGCTTCAGCCGGTGAAGGAACGGCTGCTTGCCGAGGCCCGCGCGGCGTCCGTCTACACCATCACGAGCGCGCAGCCGGGCGAAGGGAAGACGCTGGTAGCAGCCAGCCTTGCCGTCATGCTCGCGGAGGCTTCGGACAAGAAGGTCCTGCTGATCGACGCCAACATGCAAAAGCGCAGCATCCACCAGCTCTTCGGGCTCGCCGCTGCCCCGGGGCTCGGCGACTGCCTGCGCGGGGAATCGCGATTGGCGCAGGTGGTCAGTGAAGTCAGAGGACTAAACGTGCTGCCCGCCGGCACGGGCGCCGATTCAGCGCGGCTGTTGCATACCGGCGGCGCGAAGCAACTGCTGGATGAGGTGCGCCGGAGCTACGACCTGGCGATCATCGATCTGCCGGCTCTGGCGTCGAACGACGAGGCGGCGGCGCTGTGCGAATGGTCCGACGGCACCGTGATGGTCATTCGCGCCAACGCGACGCGGGCGTCCGCCGCACAGCAAGCTCTCGAAACGATAGATTCGCGGAAGCTGGTGGGCATCGTCCTCAACCAGCAGAGACCAACGTTACCGCGCTGGCTGAGGCGTTGGTTCTAGGAAGGCGCTATGCAAGGTCTGGCTCTGCTCATACTCCTTCTGCTTCTGTTCGTCGTGCTCGGGCTGCGAGCCAAAGAGCTGAGCGGCCCGGTGCGAATGGTTATCGCGACGGTGGCAATCGCGATTACCGGCTGGTACCTGCTCTTTTGAGCGAATCGAGATGAAACAGCTAACGAAGGTGGCCGATAACGTCGTCGCTCTGTTAGTGCGCCAGATGCTCACCTGGTCGCTGACAGGCATCCTGATGATCTTCTTCCTGCCGCGTCTCCTCGGCGACCAGGGGCTGGGAAAGATAACCTTCGCCGTCAACCTCGTACCAATGCTCCTCGTCGTGACGAACCTCGGCACCGCCACTTTCACCGTCAAGCAGGTGGCGCTGGGCAAGGAGCGTCTCTCCCAGATACTCTGGCACGCCTACGCTGTCCGGCTCGTTCTGGGACTGCTCGTGGGTGCGTCGGTCGTGGTGGCCGTCAACCTCACGAGCGTCGATGCCGACACGAAACGCGTGCTCAGCATCGCCAGCGCCACGCTCATCATCATGGGTTTCGACGCCGCCCAGGTAGCCGCGCTCCAGGGTCTGGAGCAGATGCGCCGGATCGCCATGGCCGAGGTCGCAAACAAGACGACGTTGCTGATCGTCGGCATAACGGTCCTCGTCAGCGGCTGGGGAGTCGTCGCTTACGCTATGGCGATGCTCATCGGCTCCCTCGCAGGTTTCCTCGTCAATTTCTCATTCCTGGCGCGCCGGTATCTGCGCCGCCCCTCTTTCGATTCGGCCGCGGTGCGCGGTCTGCTGATCGGCGGCTTTCCTTTTCTCATGACCGGCGCCATCTACCAGTTCTACAACTCCTCCGACGCGGTAATGCTCCGCTTCTTGACGCGAGATGCCGTGGTCGGCTGGTACGGCGCGGCAAACCAGCTCTATGCGACGCTTAACTTCGTGCCGCTTGTTATCACAACGGCGCTGCTGCCGGCGCTGACCCGCTTCCACAAGGAAGACAAGGAGACGATGCGCATCGCCGTCGAGAAGGGGATGCTGGCGGTGCTTATGACGGGCGTGCCCATTGCCGCGGGCTGCATTCTCCTATCCGGCGACCTCATTCGAATGCTGCACTATCCGGCGGCGTTCAACCACTCGGTGCCGCTTCTCGCCATTCTGGCGCTGACGGTCCCGGTCACCGGTTCCCTCATGATGGTCGGAACGGTCGTGATCGCTGCGGACAAACAGAAGCAGTGGGCGATAGTAATGGCGATCACCTCTATTGCCTGCATCGCCGTAGAAGTGCCCTTCATCGTCCTGTTCGACCGCATCTATGGAAACGGCGCCATCGGCGTTTCGGTATCAGCCGTCCTGTCTGAGTCTTTCATGTTGGCGCTGGGCATAAGGCTCGTCCCCAAGGGCGTGATTGGTCGGGAAATCGCCGTCGGTCTCATGCGCGCCGTCGCCGCGTCGGTCGTCATGTTCGCCGCGATGGGTGCAGTCAAGCTCGCGCATGACCCGGGCTTCTTCCCCCTCGTCATGCTCGGCGGGCCGGTGTACCTCGTTACGCTCATAGCCGTTCGCGGCGTTACGCCTCGCGAGCTGCGATTCTTGGCTAACATGGCTGTTTCCCGGGGGCGTGACGAGCCGTCTCCCGGGCAAAGCGGTATCTCTGAGCCGAGCTTGGGAAGCGAGGGGGCCTGATCATGACAATCGCAAGCCGCAGTCTAGACGGAGCCGTTCTGCTGGACGAAGGAGCGAGCCTTGGGAGGTTGCGTTGCAGCGTGATTATCCCGACTCACAACCGTCGACAACTTCTCGAAAGGACCCTCGACTGCCTCTGCCGCCAGACCGTAGACATGGCCGCCATCGAAGTGATCGTCGTGGCGGACAATTGCGACGACGGGACCGCGGAAATGCTGAGTCTCCGCCGCTGGCCCTTCTCGCTGCGCGTTCTCGAACATGCTCAGTGCTGCCCCGCCGCCTCGCGCAACGCCGCCGCGGCGATCGCGTTGGCCCCGGTGCTTATCTTCCTCGACGACGATGTGATGGCCGCTCCCGACCTCGTCGAAAGGCACCTTGCCGCGCATGAAGACGGCAAACCGGCAGTGGCGATCGGCCGGCTGGCTCCGGCTTCCATGAAAGGCGTCCCCGGCTGGGCGCGCTGGCTGGAAACGCAGCTCGAAGAGCACTACCGTGCCCTGCTCTCGGGACGGCGCCAAACAGACGGCCTTTGCCTGTACAGCGGCAACTGCTCGGTTAGTCGGGCGGCCTTCCTGAAGGCCAACGGCTTCAACGAGAGGCTGTCGCACTCCGAGGACATCGAGCTCGGCCTGCGTCTGCAGAAGGCGGCCGTGCCCTTCCGTCTGGCCCTCGACGCCAGCGCCGAGCACTGGGGTTACCGCGACTACACCTCGTGGCGCGACAGGGCCTACTACTACGGCCGCTGGGACGCCGACCTCGTCTTCAAAGCGGAGTTCCCATCCGCGCTGGCGCGCCTGCGCAGAGAATTCCGCAACCGCGGCCGCCTCAGGCGGTGGCTCATTCGATTCCTCCTCGGCAGCGAGCAGCGACTGCGCCTCTTCCAGGCGGGCTGTCGCGCCCTGGCCGTTACCCTCGCCGTTGGGCGGGCTCATTTGCTCGAGCGAAAAGCCTACGGCGCGATCTACGACCTGACCTACTGGAAGGGCGTGGCCGACGGGCTCGGCGGCCTGCGGGCAATGGAGGAAGCCTCATGACGGCCGCGGGCGAGCGAGCAGCGCCGGCAGGCATCTCCAGGCGGGCGCCTCTGCCTTCGACGGCGGAGCTCTATCGCTTCAGCCTCGGCCTGGGCCTGCGCTGTCTGGGCCGGCGTCACCTCCGCGCCGCCCTGCCGCGCCTCCTGAACCCGCTGTCCTACCCGCGCGGCATAGAGTTCGAACTGACGCTGCGCGGGCTGGCCCTTGATAGGCGGGCTCGCGTGCTGGACCTTGCCAGTCCAAAGCTCCTGTTCGTTTGGCTGGCGGCGAACACGCGACTCGACCTCGTGGCCACGGACATCCTCGAGAGCTTCATCGCGCCGACGCGACACTTGCTCGAGAGCAGCGGCCATGGGGAACAGATCGGCGGCCGGCTGCGGCTCGAGCGGCAGGATGCCCGCGCACTCGCCTATCCGGACGGCTGCTTCGACGCCGTCTACTCGATCTCTGTCCTCGAGCACATTCCCGGCGACGGCGACGCGCAGGCGATGCGCGAGATTGCGCGCATCCTGCGACCCGGCGGCCGCGTTTGCCTGACCGTCCCGTTCGCGAGGCAGTACGACGAGGAATGGGTGCGACGCGATGTCTTCGAGCGCCGCCGCCACAATCACGAGGGGGTTTTCTATCAGCGTCGCTATGACGACGAGGCGCTGGCGCGGAGGATTATCGCGCCGTCGGGACTGCGCGAAGAAGGGCGCTGCTATTTCGGCGAACCGGGCTTTCGCTTCGACCGCTACTGGAGCCGCATTCCGCTGGCGCTTCGCCCCGGCCTTGCCTGGCTGCAGCCGCTTTTCGAGCGGGCCTTCCTGCGCGAGCTGGATCCCAGCCGGCACGAGCGCGCCATCGGCGTGGCCATGACGCTTGTTAAGGAGGATGGCACCGTTGACCGCTGACGCTCTATCCGCTCCGCTGCCGCGTGGTGAGAAGACCATGGGGAGGCTCTACTTGGCCGCGGCTATGAGCCTCACCCTGCTCCTGGCCGGACTAACCGTGGAATTCGGCGTCGCCAGGCAGGACATGGTCGTGCCGGCGGGGTTGCTCGCCGGTCTCATCGCCGTGCCCATCATCCTGCGAAAGCCCATCGCCGGAGTCTTCCTCGTCTTCGCCGCCGCCGTCGTTGTCGAGACCGACAAGCTCACCTTCGGCCTCAGCGTCACGTCCTCCATCCCGATCTTCAGGGACATCGGCCCGTTCTTCGTTAACCCCGCCGAGCTGATCCTCGTCGTCACCGCCGCCGGCTGGCTCCTGCGTTCGCGCGATAAGCTGGCCCGACGGCCCATACCCCTGTTCGTGCCCTTCACCGTATTCATGGCCGCCGTCGCGTTCGGCGTCGTCCACGGGATGCTGACGCACGGCGATTTGAAGATCGCTCTCTGGACGGTGCGGCCGCTCGCGTATTTCTATATCGCTTACCTACTGACGTTCCAGTTGGTGCGCGACCGTCGTCAGGTCACAGCCCTCCTCTGGGTATTCATCCTGGGCGTCGCTCTAAAGGGGGCGATTGGCTGGTGGCGCTATTACGTGGACCTGGGCGGGAGCCTGGCCGGCCTGAGCAACGTCGTTGGAATGAACTCAGTGATGGCGCACGAGGAGTCGTTCTTCTACGCCGGCCTTATGCTGCTGGCCGTCGTTCAGATCCTCTACGGCGCCCCTCGCGGACAGCGAATCGCGACGCTGCTGGCGACGCCGCTGGTGCTGCTGCCGTTCATGGCGAACCAGCGTCGCGCCGGCGTGCTCGCCCTTATCGTCGCCTTGCCGTTGCTTTGCGTTATGACGCTCTCGCTCTTGCCGAAGCGGCGGCACATTCTCATCGGCGGCCTCGTCCTTGCGGGCGCGTTCTTGCCCTTCTACGTGGGCGCGTCCTGGGGCACGCAGTCGCTGGTCAGCGAGCCGGTGCAGGCCATGAAGTCGGGCGTCACGCCGGACACGCGCGACCAGTTGTCGAACCAGTATCGCGTCATCGAGGACTACGACCTCACGTATACGGCCAAGCACAACCCGCTGATTGGAATCGGCTACGGTAAGGAGATGACGCAGGCGAAGACCCTTCCGAACATCAGCGCCCAGTTCTCCTGGTTCAAAATAGCGCCTCACAACTCCATCCTGTGGATCTTGATGACACTTGGTCTCGTCGGCTTTATTGCATTTTGGTACTTCCTCGGTTCGCTGATCATCCGGATGTTGCAGACGGCGCGGCAGTTGCCCCGTCCCGGCGATCGGGGAATTGTCGCTTTCGCGTTGGTGATGCTGGCTTCGCTGCTGGTCTTTGCCATGCTTGACCAGGGCTTCTTTAGCATGCGCACGATGATCTTCGTGGGCGTTCTCATGGGTGTCGTCTTCGCCCTGCCGCATCTGCAAGCGAAGGCGGAAGAAACGATTCCGACGGGAGAAGGAGACGATGACTAACGGCCCGAACGGGCATCACGCTCCGGAAGAGACCATTCGTTTCACGCCGGAGTTGCTGCGACGCAAGACAGCCGAAACTTTGGGCGCCTTCCATCTGAAGTTGTGGCTGGCCAACATGCTGCTGGCGCCGCTGCCGCTCCTCGTCGGCAAGCACCTGCGGGCCGTGGCCTATCGCCTGGCGGGCCTCCGGATCGGCGCCAACAGCAAATTCCTGGGCAATGCGACGTTCGACGCACTCGGCGATCCTTACGCGAATTTCCGCATGGGGCGGCGCTCCCAGGTTGGCATCGGTTGCCACTTCAGCCTGAACGCGCCGGTCGACATCGGCGACAACGTCGTCTTCGGCCACTACGTCCGCGTCATCACCGACACGCACGACCTGGGGCCGGCGAGATGCCGCTGCGGCGAGCGGCGGCCACTGCCGGTGCGGATCGAGGACGGCGTCTGGATAGCAAGTAATGTGACGGTCCTGCCCGGCGTGACCATCGGCTCCGGGAGCGTCGTCGCCAGCGGGGCAGTCGTGACGCAGAGCATCCCGGCGAACAGCCTCGTCGGAGGTGTGCCGGCGGCTGTGCTGCGTGAGCTGCCGGAGGAGGCGCAGCGCAAGCCGGAACAGTCGTCGGTCGAAGTCGAAATCATAACCCGCCGGAAGAGGAGTGTACGGTCATGGAAATAGACGGAAACGGGAAAAGGAACGGCTCGTCTAGAGGACAGCGAGCTCTGGAAGAGCTCTACACCCGTGGTGGCGAAAGGCGGTCGCTGCGCCAACGCCTGAGGAGCATTCGCGCTCAAATAGCGCTAGAGGTCGGCGAGATGCACGTCGCCTTCACCCTGGCGAACGTCCTGCTCGCGCCCTTCCCCATGGCCGTCGGCCGCCGTCTGCGGCCCATCATCTACCGGCGCCTGGGAATGCGAATCGGCCGCGGCACTCTTCTGAATAGCCCCTGGCACCTGGAGGGCATGGGCAAGCCGTACGGGCGCCTGACGATCGGTGACCACTGCACGTTCCGACGGGTCCGCCTCGAGTTGAACGCGCCGATGACGATCGGCGACTGGGTGCTGGTCAGCGAGGACGTGACGCTCACGACCGATACACACGAGATCGGACCGCCGGAGCGACGCATGGGCATCCTCAAGAGCCGGCCGATGCGAATCGGCAATGGCGCCTGGATCCAGAGGAGGGCCTTCGTTGCAGGCGTGAACGTCGGCGACGGCGCGATAGTGGCCACCGGCGCTGTCGTGACGAAGGATGTGCCGCCTAACACGCTGGTCGGCGGCATTCCGGCGAAGGTCATCCGGGAGCTTCCCGTCCGCGAAGAGCAGGGCCTTCCCATGCCGGAGGCAGTCTCGCCGGAGGCAGTCTCCCCATGAACGATTGGCTGCCGGTCCTGACCTTCCACCGCATCTGCGACCAGCCGTACGCCGAAGATCCGCTCGGCCTCTGCACACGGCCACAGGACCTGGAACGCGTCCTCCGCTACCTCACGGCGCATCGCTACCGCTTCGTGTCGCTCGACGCCGCCGTGCGCGTGCTCGTCACCGGCAGGGAAACGGGGCAGCGCCTCGCCTGCCTCACTTTTGACGACGGCTACCGCGACTTCTACACCACGGCCTTCCCCATCCTCCGGAAGTACGGCGCCTCCGTCACCGTCTTTCTCGTCGTCAACCGCCTGGGAGAGACGAATCGCTGGGACGACGCCTACGGGCTGCCGCCGGTGCCCCTGATGGACGAGCGGCAGGTACGGGAGCTGGACGCGGCTGGGATCGAGTTCGGCTCGCACACCCTCAACCATCCGCGGCTGACGCAAATTGACGCCGCGGAGCAGGCGCGGGAAGTCATCGATTCGCGGACGGCGCTGGAGGCGCTGCTGGGCCACTCCGTGCCCTACTTCTGCTATCCGCACATGGACTGCGACGGGGCGGTCCAGACGCTCGCCCGACGGGCCGGCTATCGGGCGGCCTTCGGCGGCGAGCAGGCGGCCAACGAGCCGTACCTGCTGCATCGGATCAACGTGTCGCAGATGACGTGGCCGTTGGTGCTCTTGCGCCTGTGGGGCTGGCGCTTCGCCCTGCAAAGAAACGCGCCACTTCGACACATGAAACATTTGCTCACGCCGGCGCGTTCGCCGGACAAGATTGCGGAGGCAGGCAAATGAAAGCACTGTCCGAATCGCCAATACAAGTCTCGCGCCTGGATTCCCTCGATGAGATGGCGACGCTCCAGGGCGAGTGGCGGGAACTGGAGTCGCGCTGCGTCGGCCTGACGCCCTTCTCGACCTGGGAGTGGTGCGACGCCGTGGGGAAATACCGCATCGACGGCCGGCCGCTGTCCGTGTTCACGCTCAGGGACCGCGGCGAGCTTCTGGGCGTCGCGCCCTTCGCATCGACGCGCCTCGCCGGGCTGCGCACGTTCCGGCTGCTGAGCTCTGCCCTGGGCCGCTACTCGATAGCCGACTACCAGGACCTGCCGATTGCCGACGACCGTCGCGACGAGGTAATCGACGCTCTGTGCGACGCGCTGGCCCGGGAGCGCGGCTGGGATGTCCTCCATCTCCAGGAGCTGCCGCGCTCTTCGAAAATGACGGCCAGCCTGATGGAGGCGGCCGCCCGACGAGGCTGGCCCGTGATCCTTCAGTCCGGCAGCGACGTCCACATGCTGAACATTAGCGGCGACTGGGAGAGTTACAGGCAGTCGCTGTCGCGGTCGGTGCGGAACGATACCGGCCGGCAGACGCGAAAGCTCTTCGGCGAGTGCGAGGCGTCGTTTGCCAACGTCGGCGGTGACGAGACGGCGGCCGGCAGGGCCATGCAGAGGCTATTCGACCTCCACACGCAGCGCTGGCAAGCCGCCGGCGAGCCGGGCATCTTCCGCAGCCAGGCGCGGCGTGACTTCCACCTGGAAGTGGCGCGGCGCTTTGCCGGCCGCGGCATGCTGGCGTTGCCGCTGCTCCAGGCGGGAAACGACATTATCGCCATCAAGTACGGCTTCCAGACCGATGGTACCGTCTACTATTACGCCGCCGGCTACAGCCCCGACGAGCAGTGGCGGCACTACCGGCTCGGCATGATACTCGACCTTCAAATAATGGAGGACGCGTTCGCGCGCGGCCTGCGTTGCGTCGACCTGATGCGCGGCGAGGGCCACTACAAGGACCACTACCGCATGGACACCCACCTCAACCAGGACCTGCTGGTCTTCCGCAACCGGCGTTCGCAGCTTCAGTACCGGATGGCGGTCTCCGCCCGCGCTATGGCCGGACGGCTGCGAGACCGGCTGCGGAAGACAAGAGCGAAGAGCGGCGCGGCTGAATGATGGCAGGACTTATCGCGAACGACCTCCTTCTCGCCGGCGAGGCGGCCCTGCTGGGCGCCGTCGCGTACCTGGCGCTGCTCGTCGTCGCCGGCGCGCTTTTGAGGAAGAAACGCCCGGACGTCGCGGAGCGAAGGCGTCGCTTCGCCATCCTCGTCCCCGCCTACAACGAAGCGCAGGTCATCGCCCGCACACTCGTCAGCCTTGCCGACCTCGACTACCCGCCCGATCTGTTCGAAGTCCACGTCGTCGCCGACAACTGCGACGACTTCACGGCCGCCGTTGCCCGCCATCTGACGCCGTTCGTCCACGAGCGCGACGATAGGACGGCGATGGGAAAGGGACAGGCGCTCCGCTGGCTGCTGGACCTGCTGCCGCCGGATCGCTACGACGCCTTCGCTGTGATCGACGCCGACACCCTCGTCGACGCCAACTTCCTCTCTGCCATCAACGACCGGTTGGAAGCCGGTGCCGTTGCGGTGCAGAGCTGCTACGGCGTCATCAGCCCGGAGCGCTCGTGGGTGGCTTCGTTGCGGGCCGTGGCGTTCTACCTCCTGCACTCGGCTCGACGGCAGGGTCTGGCTGGCCTAAGAGCGTCAGCCGGCCTTGCGGGGAACGGCATGGCCTTCGCCGCGGAGCTGCGACAGGCGCGCGAGTGGCAGGCGTTCGGAGTGACCGAGGACCTGGAGCTGCACGCCAGACTGGTCGAGGCGGGCGTGCGCGTAGCCTTTGCGCCGGAGACATCGGTCTGGGGCGAAATGCCGGATACGCTGGCGGCGGCCCGCGGCCAGAACCTGCGCTGGGAGCGCGGCCGGCTCGCCCTCGCCCGCGAGCACGCCCCGCGACTGCTGCTGGGGGCCGTTCGCTCCGCATCCTGGCCAAAGCTCGCGGCGGCCCTTGATCTGGTGGTCCCGCCGCTGTCGGTCGTTGCGCTGCTGGCGGTCGGCTTCCTCGCCCTGTCGGCCGCGTTCGGCTCGTTTGCTGAAGTCGTCCTGGCGGCGATGACGCTGCTTCTGCTGGCGACGTACGTTTTCGGCGGGCTGGCGGCGGCGCGGGTGCCCCGGCGCCTGTGGCTGGCGCTTGGGTTCGCGCCGGTCTACGTGCTTTGGAAGGGGAAACTCTACATTGAGGCGCTCGCCTCTCGCGGCGCGCCTTCCTGGACCAGGACCGAGCGGGCCGGCGAGGCGGCTGGAGTGAGGGAAGGAGGGGCTTATGTCTCGAAGGAATAGCGTGGGGCTCACTATACGGGTCGTCGAGGACGGACAACTCTCCGAAGCGCTTTCGCGGCAACTGGCGGAGATCGAAGCCGCTTCGCCGCTGGCGCACCCGTTCCAAACGGAATCATGCGTTGCTCTCTTCAACACCGACTCCTGGCGGC
Source organism: Dehalococcoidia bacterium (assembly GCA_049511815.1). GTDB lineage: Bacteria > Chloroflexota > Dehalococcoidia > DSTF01 > JALHUB01 > JALHUB01. Next base: position 15,331 of record JBEKXP010000004.1, on the reverse strand, counting down.
CGCGCTTCGCCGTCGTCGCCACCGACGATCACGGCGTTGCGGCCTGCTGGCGCGGCTACTTCGCCCCCCACAGCGACGGCTTCTTCCCGCGCAGCACCGCCTGGATGAAATCGATGCCCGTCCTGCGCGCCGACCTCCTGGACGAGCGGGAAGAGGTGCTGACGTCGCTGATGGCAGGGCTGAAGCGCCACATGGGACGGCAGGGCGTCGGGCGGGCCATCTTCACATCGGAGACTCTCCACGACGGGCTGCGCGACGAGCTCTTTCTGTCGCAGGGATTCCGCCGCCGCGACCTCCAGACCTACCTGATCGACCTGACACCGTCCGAGGATGAGCTCTGGAATAAGATCGAACCCGCGGGACGCTGGGCGGCGAACAAGGCCCGCAAACGAGGCGTCGCCGTAGAGGCAATCGCCGACGATGATGACGTTCGCGCCTACTATCGGTTGTACATGGAGACGGCTTCCGTCCCTGGTCCCGGCTCGCCTTCGGAGGCGCAGTTCGTGGCCGGCTTCCGGCGCCTCCGCGAGGAGCGGAAGGCGCGAATCATGGTCGCCAGGTATGAGGGACGCATCGTTGCGGGCAGCTTCTTCCCCTGCCATGCCGGACTGGCGGCGCAACTACAGACGGCCGTGAGCCGGGAAGGTCGCAAGCTGAACGCCGGCAGCCTCCTGCTATGGGAGTCGATGCTTGCGTTCAAGCGCGATGGCTTCGGTGCCCTGGACCTCGTCTCGGTCGAAGTGGCGCCGCCGGAGGGCTCGCGGGAGGCGGGCGTTCGCGAGTTCAAGAGCAAATGGGGAGGAAAGCTGCTGGACACGCCGGCCTATGTCTACCTGTCACCGGCGACACGGCTGTCGAAGGCGGCGGGGGACAGGCTGCGCGGGCTGAAGACCGCGCTCGGCGCCTGGCGCCAGGGGCGCGCGCAGGAAGGATGAGCTTACGACGCAACGATTTCTCCCGACAACGCCGCCGCTTCCGCTGTCTGCCCTGGTTAGCAGACGCGAACGCTCCGCTGACACCTTCCCCTTCTCGGCGCCTCGCCTCCGCTGGCATCTCCTGGCCCGAAACGCCCTCTGGCACGGCCTCCGGTCTCTTCGACTCGCCGAGGGAGACGAGGTCCTGTTGCCTGCTTACAACTCCGGTTCTGAGGTGGCGGCGATCATCGCCGCCGGCCTCTCGCCGCGCTTCTTCCGCCTCCAGCCCGACCTGACGCCCGACTTCGACGACATGCGGTCGGCGGTCGGCCGGCGGACGCGCGTCCTGCAGGTCATCCACTACTTCGGCTTTCCGCAGCCGCTGCCGGAGCTGACGGCGTTCTGCACCCGCAACGGTCTGCTGCTCGTCGAGGACTGCGCGCCGGCGCTGTTCAGCCGCGACGCGTCGCAGCAGCCGCTCGGTCTTTCCGGTGCCTTCAGCATCTTCTCGCTCCACAAGACGCTGCCGCTCCCGCACGGCGGCCTGCTCGTCGTCAACGACCCGAAGATCAGCCTGACGCCGGATCTGGAAGAGCCGGAGCCGGCATTCGGCGCCGAGCTTCTGCCCGGGCGCGTCTTCGAGGGCCTGCGCATGCGCCATCCAGGTCCGGTCGCCTGGCTGAGGCGCGCCTTCCCGACGGCGGCACGGAACGGAAACGGCGACGGGGTGCGGGAAGCGCTGTTCGGCGAGGCGTTTGACCCCGAGAGCGCGCGGATCGGAGCGTCGGAGCTCGTTCAGCGACTGGCGCTGCGCAACGACCCGGCGGTTGTGGTGACGGAGCGGCGTCGCAACTATGAGCTGCTCTCGGCGCTGTTGCCGCGGCGCTGGCAGTTGTTCCCGGACCTGCCGGAAGGGGTCTGTCCCCTCTATCTGCCTTTCCTCGTGCCCGACAAGCCGGCCGCGCTCCGCCGGCTGCACGCGAACGGTCTGGAGCTCTTCCCCTACTGGTCGGTGGCCCACCCGGCGATCCCCAACGGCGCCTTCCCGGAGGCGGCCCGCCTGCGGGCTCACCTCCTGGCGCTGCCGGTGTACCCGGGCATGTCGGCGCGGGACGTCGAGTACCTGGCGGAAGCGCTCAGCGTCGTTGTTCGGTCTAGTAAGGAATAGCGCCGTCCGAGTAGTATTGCGTCGCTTCCTGGCGGAGGTAGCCGCCGTCGTCGTCGGCGACGGATGCGACCTGGTCGTTCCCATCGATCGGCGGCGGGTTGGTGACGCCGTCGCTCACGTCGTCGTCGTACATCGTGCAGCCGCTGGCGCCGGCGCCGAAGAGGATCGCGATCACGCCGCTGTGGACCAGCGCCTGCATATGCGTTCGGTCGCCGAGCCAGTACTGGACGCGGTTGTCCTGGTAGTGCCCCCAGCTATTGTCCTCGCTGCGGTAGATGGTGTTGCCGATGGGCACCTGCCAGAGCACTGCCTTCCTGCCGGCCAGGACCGACAGCCGGCCGATGAACTGCTGGAAGCGCTGAAAGTCGTCGTCGCTCCACCAGTGGGCGCCGCCGTCGCCGCGCTGCACCTGATAGTAGCCGGCGTCGCGGTCCGACGGGTCGAAAAAGAGCAGATCGAACTGCGCGCCGAGCGACTTGTAGAAGGCGAAGACGCTGTTCGCCGTCGCGACCGGGTCGGCCTTGTTGAGGATCAGGTCGACGCCGCTCGCCCAGGCCGAGACGTGAAAACCAAGAACGACGTTGGGCGCATATGCGTCGCGAAGGCTGACCAGCGCCTGCGCGAATCCCGACGCGTTGTTCGCGAAACCGGCCACCTCGCCGAACCCCGACGACGCGACGCTTACCGGCACTTTCCTGGCGTCGGCGCCGTAAGAGCTCTGCATGTAGCCCCACATGTCCGGCTCGACCTGGACGATCACGGGCCGCCCATAAGCGCCCGCCTTCTGCATGAGCAACTTCCATTCGCTAAAGTAGGCGTTCATCGTGGCCGCGTTCGTGAGCTTGACGCTCACATCCTCCGACCACGGGTCCGGCGCCGAGGCGACGATCTGGTAGTAGGTGAGCACGGGAATATACCCGCTGTCGCCGCTGTCACGCAGATAGTTGTCGACGAAGGCGCCGTTGGGGGAATTCCACGTCGTCCAGCTTTCGCCGGTATTGACGCCGCCGGTCAGGTACTGATAGCGATAATCCCAGGGGACGCCGGAGCTCGTCATCCAGCTCAGCTGCGATGGGCTATTCATCAGTCCCAGGCCGAGGTGCCGCGGAACGCCGGGCGGAATGACGCAGCCGCCGATCGAAAGGGAGGCGAAAGCGAGGATGCCCGCAATAAGGCACCGGGTGCGGAAAGCCCTGGCGGGCCAAAGGCTACCCAACGTCATCTCATCTCCACCGCCGCCCGTCGCCCGGAGGCGGAGCGACTGCCATGAGCAGTCAGTCTATCACCGCCGCTTTCTTAACTGTAGCGCATTGTCGCGCGGCTGTGCCGTTCAGTCGATGGTAGAATTGTAATGATATGACCGGAAAGCGGCGATTCCTCTTCGTCCTCGTGGCGCTCCTGGTCCCTACGGCGCTCCTCGTCGCCTGCTCCGGCGGCGATAGCGCGACGCCGGCCGGCACCCCAAAGCCGTTGCCGCCGCTATCAGCCATTCCGGCCGGGCTTCCCGAGGACCTGGGGCTCGGCCTCATGAACGGACCGCAGCAGCTCGACTGGATGACGAGCTCGGGCATCCGGTGGGACTATCGCTATCAGTACCTGACCGGCGGTGTGAATACGGACGGCGGCTGGGCGACCTGGGGCACTCCCGGCGGTTCCTTTCTGGGCGACTACCTCCAGCAGAGCCTCCAGAACAAGTACATTCCCGTCCTGACCTACTACCAGATCGTCCCTTCGCAGCCAAATCCGACCAGCGAGGATGTCCTGCCCAAGCTCCGCAATGCCTCGACGATGAACGCCTACTACGCCGACTGGGAGTCGCTGATGCGACAGTTGGGCGCGTATGGAAAAACGGCGGTCGTTCACGTTGAGCCGGACCTCTGGGGCTACATGGAGCGCGCGAACGCCGACGCGACTAAGGTGAAAGTGGACGTCCAATCATCGGGCGCCGCGTCCGTCGCCGGCTTCGACGACAGCGCCGCCGGCTTCGCCCAGGCGCTCGTGCACCTGCGCGACCTCTACGCCCCGAACGTCGTCCTCGCCTTTCACGTATCGGACTGGGCGACCGGCAAGGACCTCATACTCAACAAGGCCAATCCCGTCGCCACGGCCGCGAAGATCGGCGCCTTCTACCGCTCCCTTGGCGCCCAGTTCGACCTGCTGTTCGTCGACGCCTCGGACCGCGATGCCGCCTGGTACCAGGCGCAGCGCGGCGACGGCGGCGCCCACTGGTGGAAGGACGCGGACTTCGAGCGGTTTGGGACTTTCGTGAACAGCATCGTCCGGGAGACGGGCCGCTGGGCCGTGGTCTGGCAGGTGCCTATCGGAAATACCGTCTATCGCAGCATGGACAATAGCTGGGGGCACTACCAGGACAACCGCGTCCAATACTGGCTCGGCGACCCATCGCACGCGCAGGCGCTGGCCGACGACGGCGTCATCGCCCTCCTCTTCGGCGCCGGCGCGGACGGCTGCACGACGTACACCGACGCGATGAACGACGGCGTCACCAACCCGTCGCCGATCAACGGCAACGACCAGGTAGCGCAATACGCGGATGACGACGGCGGCTACCTGCGCTTGAGCGCCTCGGCGTATTACCAGGCAGGCGCGATCTCCCTCCCGACGCCATAGTGCGTCAGCCGCAGGGAAGTATCCTCTCCGCTCTCGACCGGCATGCCACCCTTTTTGCCCAATAGGGGCTTGACAGACCATGTATAATACTTTCACGGACGATATCGGCGAGCCGCTGTGCTCGCCCGACCGTTTTGGCTTCGACGAGGGATTCGTCAGAGAGGGCCACGGAAGACAGATGGTGGCGGGGCCATCTGCAACGTTGCGGGCACGCGCCCGCCAATAAGCCGGAACCAAAGCCGACCAGCATAGCTGTCGTCGGCTTTCTTCATTTGTAACAAAGAACGGCATGCCCCGGCGGGGACTGAAAAAGCCCCGATGGTGTGCGCCACCGGGGCCAAGCCAAGGAGTGCGGGTGCAGACCTCAGCCATTTCTATTCTAAGCGGAAGCGAATCTGAGGGTCAACGACGCGTTTGGCGCGCGCCCGGAAATCAGCCCCGCCCGCTGACCGGCGTAGCGTAAGAATCGGACGGGACCGGCGAGTGGCTCGCCAACAGCAACAGAGAAGGGGGACTAGAATGAGAAAGTTAGGTGCTACGTTAATCGCCGGCGTTATGCTGGCACTTGTCTTCGCTGCCGCTCCGCCGCCGACGCTCGCTGCCGGTCCGACTCCGCTAATCATAGGCGGCGGGGTCAAGGCGACTGCTGGAGGCACCGCGACCGGCTTTGAAATGGTGGTGTCTTCCGACACGAACATGAGTTGTGTGGGGACGGGGCTGGGCGCCGCGTTGCAGCTAAATGGTGGCTCCCAGACAGCGCCAACGACGGTCACGGGCGACGGCACACAGACGGTGACTTTCACGTGGACCCTGGCAATTGCAAGCGGTAATAACGTAGCCGCTGCCTTCGTGTGCACGGAGGTGAACGAGAACAGTTTCACCGTTAACGCGTACTTCACCCCCAAGGCCAACTCCACCACCACACCGAGCACCGGCTGGAAGGTGACAGAGCCCGGAGTCGTATACCTCACCAACGATCATCCGGCAGTCGTAGACTTCTCGGACCTGAAGTTCCAGAGGCCTACCTCTATAACCGCCTCCTCCTTGCTCACTTTGGTGACGGGGGCGTCCACCGGCTCGCTCGCGGCCACTAATTCTGGAAAAGTACCCGTTGGGTCGCCCACCGTGCCGGGGGACCTGAAGGTGGACGATCCTCTCCTGCAATCGGGTACCTTCCTGACCGGCCGGGCGGATACCAGCTTTGACGACCCCACGTATTCGGTACTGACTGCCACCGTCGTCATGGCGCATCAACAAGAGGGAGTGCTTGTGGGCGGTGTGGCGGAGCTTCCTGACAGCAATGCGGCACTGCCGGCGAGCGCGCAATCGTCAGGTTCATCGACGCCCCTCTACGCGCTGTTCGCGGGCATTGCCCTCGTCGCCGCGGGGGCCGCCGGCGCCGGCTGGTACCTGAAGCGGCGGCGACTAAGCTAGACTGCCGGCGCAGGTTCGGTCATCGAGGCTGAACCAGGCGAATAGAATCAGAGCCGAACGGGAGACCTAGTGACGGGAATCCGGCGGACCATTGTGCCCGCCGGGGCGCGGACGGCGTGGGGGAGCCCTGTCGCCGTCCGCGCGCCCTTGTAAGCGCCGTCGCTGAGCCCCGACGCCCCGTCCCATCACGCCCGAGTCTGGCAGGTTTGGACCGAGGAAAAATAAAAGGGCCGCGCTAACCCCCGATTCGCAAGCAATAGCTTAATCTGTTGGAGGTGCGCTAGGCCCTACTCATCTAACGCGGCGAACGGCGCAATCGTTACAATCGACACGCGGCCTCTTGTCATAATTCTCCGTTCAGCTTTGACCGGGTGATCGGCGGCGTAGTAGAATCCTCACATCTAGCAGGCGCTGCCCTTTAGGTCGTAGAGGTGGTCGTGGTGTTCCGGCAGGTCCCTCCGCAAACTCTTCGTCCGGTCGGAGTTGCGGCGCCGGCCGGGCGGCATCTGCCCTATCGACCGGCTTTGGACGGTATTCGCGCGCTCGCGGTTGCTGCCGTCCTTGCTTACCACGGTGGTCTGTCGCACGCGGGCGGCGGCTTCCTCGGCGTCGATGCCTTCTTCGTCCTGAGCGGCTTCCTCATCACCAGTCTTCTCCTTGCCGAATGGCGCTCTCGCGGGAAGATCGGCCTGACCGCGTTCTGGTCGCGTCGAGCCAGGCGGCTGTTGCCGGCCCTCTTCTTGATGCTCCTCGGCGTGGGCTTCTATGCAATCCGGTTCGCCCAACCCAACGAGCTGGACAGGCTGCGCGCCGATGCCCTCGCGACCATCTGCTACGTTGCCAACTGGAAGCAGGTGTTCGGCGGCCAGTCGTACTTCGACCAGTTCTCCGTCCCTTCGCCGCTGATACACACCTGGTCGCTGGCGATTGAGGAACAATACTACGTCGTCTGGCCGCTCCTCGTCTTCCTCCTGCTGTGGCTCCGGCGCGGCTCGTTGAAGCTGCTGCTACCGGCGTCTGTCGTGATGCTGGCTGGCTCGGCGATTCTAATGGCGGTGCTCTTCCATCCCGGCCAGGACCCGTCGCGCGTCTACTACGGCACCGACACGCGGGCGCAGTCGCTTCTGGTGGGCGCGTTGCTGGCGATGCTGCTGATGCGGCTGGGGTCCGTCGAAGGGCGCTGGCCGCGATTGGCGCTTGAGGCGGCGGCGATCGGCTGCGCGGCGGGAATCGGCTGGACGTGGACGCACGCCACCGGCGGCGATACCCTTCTGTATCGCGGCGGATTCCTGATGCTGGCGCTGGGCGTCGCGGTAATCATTACGGCGGCCGTGCAGCCGCAGGCGGGCGTCGTGGGCAGAGCCCTGGCGCTGCCGCCGTTGCGCGGCCTCGGTCTCATCTCCTACGGCGTCTATCTATGGCACTGGCCGATTTTCATGATGCTGACGCCGGGGCGCACCGGCTGGAGCGGCTACGAGCTCTTCCTGGTGCGCGTCGCGGTGACGCTTCTCGTATCGATTGTCTCCTACAACGTTGTCGAGATGCCGGTACGCCGCGGCGCCTTCAAGCGCTGGAGCCTCTCTTGGACGCTGGCGCCCTCAGCGGCCGCCTGCGTCGCCGTTGCTGTCGTCGTCGTCACCAGGGGTGGCATGACGCCGGTGACGCACGCTCTCGCGCCGACGGAGGACCTGCCGACGTCGCAGCCCGTAGCGCAGGCGGCGGGCGCTCAGACCGGCCCGGTGCGCGTACTGGTGAAGGGCGATTCAATCTCGCTGACGTTGGGAGGGGGGATTGAGGACGTGGGCCAGTCGGTTGGCCTGCTGGGCTGGAACAGGGGGATCATCGGCTGCGGCTTCTTCCCCGTCGACGAGGACCTCGGCGACAACGGTCAGTGGACGCTGGAACGCGCGAAGCTGTGCAAGAACTGGCGCGCGCTCTGGAGCACCGATGTCCAGGCTTTCCACCCGGACATCGTCCTGATGCTGTCGGGGCCCTGGGATGCGATTGACCTGAACGTCGGCGGGCACATGATCGAAGTCGGCACGCAGGAGTGGCACGATTACGCCATGGCCTCGCTGGAGAACGCGCTGTCGGCGTTCACATTCGAGGGCGCGAAGGTCGCGCTCCTGACCGCCCCGTGCTTCGAGCCGCGTCAGACAGAGCTAGCGCAGCCGATAGGCGGCAAGCATCTGCTCGTCTGGCCGGTGGACGACCTGAACGCGGTCTACCGCGAGTTTGCGGCCGCCCATCCCGACAAGGTGAAGCTCATCGACCTGAACGCTTACCTGTGTCCCACCGGCGAGTATGAGGACTTGAAGCTGGACGATGGCCAGGAGATGCGCGGCGACGGCGTGCACTTCACCCCAGAGGGCGCCGCGGCGATGACGCGCTGGCTGGCGCCGCAGCTAATCGCGATGGTACGCGGCGAGAGCAGCGTTGCAGCGGCAACCGTTCCAACGCCCATGGCGACGACGGTGCCCTGAACGCGACGCCCGGTCTGCCGTCTTGGGGCCGCTCGGGCCTGCCCGTCGGGGTTGCCGAGCGGCCTTCCCATAAGCGGCTACTCTCTGACCAGCCTTCGGCAGCCGGCCTCTACGTCAGCGGCATCCGCTCCGGACCCATGTCGAGAGCGAAGGGCGGGTACTGCTCGACGAGCGAGGCGTGGTACCCGATCAGGCGGGCTTCCCAACGCACGACGCCGCGCTGGAAGTCGTAGATGCCGTCCGGGTAGTTCTCCTGCACGAGGATCATGATCGCCGCGACGACCCACAGAACCTCCGAAACAGCGCCCAGCAGGCCAACAACGATGGCGCTGGGGATGCTGTAGATCCACCGCAGCAGGGCCGTTCCGACCGTCGGACTGCCGCCGCGTTGCACCTCGAACTTTACCTGCTCTTCGACTCCCTCGGCGGGAAGACGGCCGATCAGAAAGAAGACGTAGGCGTAGTAGCTGACGATTGAGCGCAACCAGCCCGTCATCTTTGGGCCGTCCTCATCGAGGTACTTCTCCGATCCCTTCTGCGAGATCGAGATTGCCGCGATGATCGGGAAGACGAGGTAAGCGAGCCACATGACGACGCCCAACACTATCGCCACCAGAATAGCGATGAGTACCTGCGGCCGCTGGAATTTCTCGGGCCGGGCGACAACGTCGAAGGTTACCGGGTAATCAGCCAATGGAATCTCCTTTCCCGTCGGCCGCAATCGGCCCTGTTGCCTGTGCTTTCAAAGAGGCTCCTGCCCCCTGAACTCTACCAGCGACGGAGCGGCTTGTCGAACCCTTCGATTCCCGCCTCGAGCTCCGCGCCGTCAATGATGCTATCAGCCAGCCCGACGACGAGCTTCGCCAGCGGATGATACGTCCGGATTAGCTCCGGCGTCTTCGCGAAGAGGACGTTCGGACGTCTGGAAGCGGCTGGCTGCCCGTAGCTTTGCATGGCGGCCTCATTGTAGCACGGCCTGTCAATTCCGCCCGCTTCGCGGGCCGGGCTATCCCAACCTTCATCCTTTCTTCACAGCGAAGAAGAGCCGTTTCACGCCCTCCACATGCCCGCATCGCAAACTAACGATCGTGAGGAGCGTCGGGTGGTTCGACGCCCGTTCGCAAGGATGTCGAAGGGGGAGGGCGTTCCGTGGAGTTGGGAAGGCCGCCATTACAGCAATTGAGGCTTCCTCTGCTCAATCGGGCCTGGTTCCAGGTCCTCGTCACGGGCGCCGTCCTCTTCTTCGTCGTCCAAGCAGCGTTTCGGGCGACTAACAATCCCAGCTTCCTGCCGACGCTCCTCGTCCTTGGCGCATTTGTCGTTCCGGCGAGCTTCGTTCTCTACGTCTACGAGCGCGAGCCCGTCGAGGACCTGCCCCTGCCGACGATTGCCGTCTGCTTCCTCTGGGGCGGCGTCGTCGCCACCGTGACGGCGGGCGTGCTCGAATACCAGACGCTACGGGCGCTGGGCCCGCTGCAGCTCTTCGGCGTCGGCTTCATCGAGGAAGGGACGAAGCTTTTCGTGCCCCTTATTCTGTTCGTCGGCTGGCGCTACCGGACGCAGGCGCATGGGCTCGTCTTCGGCGTTGCCGCGGGCATGGGCTTCGCGGCCTTGGAGAGCATGGGCTACGGCTTCGTCGCGCTGGGCCAGTCGCAGGGCAACATAAGCGACGCGGTCTCCGTGCTGCTCGTCCGCGGACTGCTCTCGCCGGCCGCGCATGCCGCCTGGACGGGACTGGTCTGCGCCGTGCTCTGGCGGGAGCGTCAGAAGGCGGGGCATTTCGTCCTCAACTTCCCCGTCGCGGGGGCCTTCGCCCTTGCCGTCCTCCTTCACGCCCTCTGGGACATCTTCGACGGCCTGACCGGCCGAACGCTCATCGGTGCCGCCGGCATCGAGCTGTTGAGCGCGGCGGTCGCCCTGGCGAGCCTGCGGCTCCTGTTCCAGATGGTCAGCGAGGCGGCCCGGCGCGATCTGCCGGCTAAAGAGATGTGGCCGGTCCAGACCTGACGCGCGATTCCTTCCAGCTTCGAAACGACGAAGAGCTGCACCGCGCCGACATCGCCGCCGGGCTACGGCCGCCAGCCGCACTAGAGGCGCTTTGCCTCCCGCACTGCGCCCGGTAGCGGCGACGCGCAAGGAAAAGGATGACAACTTACGCCGTCATCCTTTTCCATTACGTCCAGATGCCGGATTGCTAGACTTGCCGAGGGTGGTTTCGGTCCGGCTTACGCCTTCCCGATCTTGTACATCTTAGTGCCGCAGACGGGGCAGACACCCTTGGTGGCGGGCTTGCCGTTCTTCATCGTCACCTTCTCGGGGTTCTTCATCTCCCGCGCGGTCCGGCACTTTAGGCAGTAAGCCTGCATTGATTTACCCCTTTCCTTAGAGTCTCATCATCGGACGGCCGTCGGGCGCGCCTCTACACGCCCCCCATTCCGATGTAGCCGCCATACGGCGACGGCGCTTCCTTACGTTGCATTGAATCATAATCATTTCGCGCGACATGTCAAGAGATTCAGCCGAGATTGGCTGAAAATCGCCATTTCAGACCCCCTGCGAGCCCGAAAGCACCTTTTTCGGCTGCCAGACGGCGTCATCGGCGTAGCTGAGGAGGCCTAGAAGGCGGCCATCGACGCTGTACGCGCGGCAGGCCGTGCCGGAAGACAGTGAGCGAGTGCGCTCTTCGTCCGCCGGCTGGAGGTTGAGGGCCCGGCCGAAACGCAGCTCGCTTTCGTTCCCCTCGCCCAGAATTGCGGCGTAGCAGTGAAGGAGAACGCTGTCCAGCGGCAGGAGAAGCTGCTGCCAGGAGCCGTCGCGAAAAGCTTCCCGCAGCGCTTCCATCCCCACCGACGACCCGCGCTCGAACGGGCCGACCGCCGTCCTGGTCAGTTTCTCCAGATGGGCGCCGCAGCCGAGGCGCTCGCCGAGGTCATAGGCAAGGCTGCGCACGTAGAACCCGTGCCCGCATTCGATTTCGACGGCTAACGACGGCGGTGCGAAGTCGACCATCTCGAGCCGGTAGACCTCCACGGTCCGCGCCTCCCGCTCGATCTCTTGCTTCGCGCGGGCGTGCTTGTAGAGGGGAACGCCGTCGCGCTTGAGGGCGCTGAACATCGGCGGTACCTGGCTGATGACGCCGCGGAAGCCGGCGACAGCGCTCTCCACCATCTCGCGCGTGACGGACGACGGGTCGGCAGTGCGAACGACCTCGCCCTCGCCGTCGTACGTGTCGGTGACGACGCCGAGCCGGACCCGCGCCCGATAGCTCTTGCGCGCTTCGAGGAGGTACTCCAGGAATCGCGTCGCCTGGCCGAGCGCGATGACGAGCACGCCCTCCGCCGCCGGGTCTAGCGTGCCGCCGTGCCCGACGCGCCGGACGCCGCTCTCCCGCCGCACGAAGGCAACGACGTCGAAGGAGGTCCAACCGGGAGACTTGTCGACGTTCAGGAAACCGTCCACGGTCAAGAAGATGGCTTCTCCTGCTCCGGCTCCTGCCCTGCGACCTTGTCCAGCAGGTCCAGCACGCGGGCGCCCTGCTCAATCGAGTCGTCGCGGTGAAAGCTGAGCTCGGGCGCGCGGCGCAGCGAGAGGCGGTGGCCGATCTCGCGCCGCAGGAACGACGCGGCGGCTACCAGCCCGCGCAGCGCCTCATCCCTGGCCTCTTCGCTGCCCATCACGCTGAAGAAGACTCTGGCGTGGCTGAGGTCGCCGGAGGTCTCGACGCGGGTGATCGTGATGAAGCCGGTGAGCCGCGGGTCCTTCACCTGGCGACGCAACAGGTCGCTGATCTCTTCGCGGAAGGCATCGTTGAGGCGGGCAACACGTCTGCTGCTCATCGGGCGTTCTCCGAGGGAAAGATACCGGCGCGAGCCGACACGGCCCCGCTGCCGCTAGTTGGCGCGTTCGCGGTGGTAGAACTCCAGCACGTCGCCTTCCTGGAAGGCGTCGAAGCCGGCGAGGGTAATGCCGCACTCGTATCCGGCCTGCACCTCGCGGACGTCGTCCTTGAAGCGCTTCAGGCTGGAGATGGTGGTCTCAGCGACGACTTCGCTGCCGCGCGTGACCCTGACCAGGGAGGTCCGCGTTACCGTGCCGTCGCGGACGAAGCAGCCGGCTATGTTGCCCAGACGGCTGACCTTGAAGACCTGTCGGACCTCGATGTGGCCGTCGATCACGTCCTTGAAGACCGGCTCGTGCATCCCCTTGAGCGCCTTCTCCACGTCCTCCACGACCTGGTAGATAATGCTGTAGTAGTTGATCTCGACGCCTTCGATTTCCGCCTGACGAAGAGCGCCCGGCTCGGGCCGGGAGTTGAAGCCGATGATAATCCCCTTGGAGGCCAGCGCCAGCATAATGTCCGACTCGGTGATGCTACCGGAGCCGGAGTGGATGACCTTGACGTGCACCTCTTCAGTGCTGAGGCGCTCCAGCGAGTTGCGGATCGGCTCGATGCTGCCTTGCACGTCCGTCTTCAGAATGATGTTCAGCTCTTTCACCTTGCCGGCGCTGATCTCGCCGAAAAGGGTATCGAGGCTTAGCGTGTGGCGCTCGCGGAAGGCGGCGGCCTCACGGCGTCGCTGCCGTTCCGTCACGATGCTTCGCGCCGTCTTCTCGTCGGGCACGACGACCAGCGGCTCGCCGGCGCCGGGAACGGCGCCCAGCCCGAGCACTTTGGCGGGAGACGATGGTCCCGCCGACTTGATCCGACGAGCGTGCTCGTTGAACATCGCTTTCACTCTGCCGAACGTCTCGCCGACGACCACCATGTCGGCGGGGTGGAGCGTGCCCTTCTGCACCAGGACCGTCGCCATTGGGCCGCGTGTCATGTCCATTCCCGCTTCAACGACAACGCCGCGCGCCGGTCGGTCCGGATTCGCTTTAAGGTCGGCCACTTCGGCGACCACGAGGATGTTGGCGAGGAGGTTATCGATGCCCTGCTTCGTCTTCGCAGAGACGGGAACGCAGATAACGTCGCCGCCCCACTCTTCGAGCACCAGGCCGTGCTCCGCGAGCTGCTGCTTGACGCGGTCCTGGTTCGCCTGCGCGAGGTCAATCTTGTTCAGAGCGACTATGATCGGGACGCTGGCCGCCTTGGCGTGGTCGATTGCTTCGACCGTCTGCGGCATGACGCCGTCGTCCGCCGCCACGACGAGCACCGCGATGTCGGCGACCCGGCCGCCGCGCGCTCTCATGGCCGTGAACGCTTCGTGGCCCGGCGTGTCGAGGAAGGTTATGCGCTGATCGTTCACCTTCACCTGGTAGGCGCCGATGTGCTGCGTCATGCCTCCCGCCTCGCCGCCGGCGACGTCGCTCTCGCGAATAACGTCCAGGAGGCTCGTCTTGCCGTGGTCGACGTGGCCCATGAAGGTAATGACGGGCGGCCTGGGCTGGAGGTTGTCCTCCGCCTCTTCCTCCGCCGGCGCGGGGCCTTCCACGACTTCCGGCGCAACCGCCGCGACGGACGCGGTAACGACCGGCTCCGGCTCGTAGTCGAGGTCGTGCGCGACGATGGCCGCGGTGTCGTAGTCGATCACCTGGTTGATGCTGGCCATCACGCCGCTCTTGATGAGCTCCTTGATGACCTCAACCGGCGACAGCCCGAGCAACTCGCTGAGCTCCTTGACAGTCAGGGTCGTTGGTATTTTGACAGTCTGGCCGCTTTCGGGGGCAGTGACAAGCCGCGGCGCAGCGACCGTCCGAGCGCTGCTCGCGTTGCGGTTCGCCGGCTTTCGCGGCCGTCTGGGTTGCTGTCTTGTCTGTCTTGGTCTGGCGATATTACTGGTCCTCTCGCAACTCTTCGGCGAAGGCCTTGAGCTTGTCTTTATCGGTTTCGCCCAGCTTGACGCGAAGGGCGCGGGCGAGCGCGTCGCGCTTCAGTGCCTCCTGCCAGCACTGACGTCGACGGCAAAGGTACGCGCCGCGGCCGGCGGCTCTCCCCGTCGCATCAACTTCGACGCCGCCTTCGGGCGTCCGCACGATGCGTACCAGTCCCCGCTTGGCGCCCGTCGTCCGGCAAGCGACGCAGGTGCGCAGGGGCACGTGCTTCGGCCTAGTCTGAACGCTGGTAGCCATATTTCGTCCCGCTTCGCCCGGGCTAGTAGTCGAGGTCTTCGTCCTCTTCCTCGATGACCGGACGTCGCGCCTTCTTCCCTCTCTTTGCCTTGGCGGGCGCTTCCAGCTCGCCTTCGTCTTTGGTTGCGCGGGTGCCCTTGCCTGCCTTAGCCTTCTTGCCCTTGGCAGGCGCTTCCACCGCGGCGGCCGGCAGAATCTCCTCGGCGAAGCGGATGCCGCGCTTTGGCGGCTCGGCAGCGGGCGCGGACGCCGCAACCGGTTCCGGCGCCTCGGCTGCGACCTCTTCCGCCGAAACCTCTTCCTCCTCGACGAAGGCGAGCGCCGCTTCTTCCTCCGGCGGCAGGGCCGCCTCTTCCGCCGCGACGGGCTCAGGCGGAGCCTTCGCCCTGCGCTTGGCCGCTGGTTTCGGCGCCGGCTGCTCGACCACTGCCTCCGCTTCGGCCACAACGCCGGCGGCCCGCTCCTGCTGGGCGATCGTTTCGCTGCGGATGTCGATCCGCCAGCCGGTGAGCTTGGCGGCCAGGCGGGCGTTCTGCCCTTCCTTGCCGATGGCCAGGGAAAGCTGCCTGTCCGGGACGACGACGGAGGCGGTGTTCTCCCCCGCGTCGACGCTGACGCCGACTACCTGC
>JBEKXP010000003.1:0-34575 GCA_049511815.1 Dehalococcoidia bacterium | reverse complement strand
GGAGGAAGGCGCAGATGTTGCCCGACAGATGTAGGGGCGCATCGCCATCCGCCCGGTGTGCGGGCAGCGGTTCCGGTGCGCGCCACGACGCCGCTCGCGCGCAGACGAGGCCCCCGCCCAGGCGAAAGTGCCGCTTCCCCCTTGGAAAAGGCGACAGGCTATGCTCTAATAAACCCATGCGACGCTCATCGACACCGCCGACCGCCCGTAGGGCCAAAATCGCCCGTCTCGACGGTCAATTACCAAAAACGCACCCTTACAGATTCAGAGAAGCACACTTTTTTGCAAACAAATACAATCATAGCCTTGCCCGCCTGGGCTTGCCCGTCTGGGGCCGTCTGCCCGTCCGCACTTGCCCGTCCCACCGGACGCCCTACAATGGAAGTAGCGGCGCCCGCCCCATCGACCAGCGGCCTGCCCCGGAGACCAGCCATGACCAGCAAGAAACCGCCCGAGGAGCCCCTCGAAGAGCGCCTGCGCCACCGCCTCGACGCCTTCCGCCAGTTCGTCCAGGAGTGCCAGGCCTGCCAGACCGAGGCTCCCGCCCACTACCAGTACTGCGCCCACTGCGGCTCCAGACTCTCCACCCAGTGCCCCGGCTGCGGCAACCCGCTCCCTCCCAAAGGCGCAAAGTTCTGCCCCCATTGCGGTATGGAGATACCGGTTGACTAGACCGGCTGAGAGGGCGCGCGGCAGCGGAAAGGTGCAGGCGGCTGCCTGCTGCCCCCATTGCGGCATGGAGATACCTGTTGACTAGGCCGACCGAGAGTGCGCATGCGGCAGCGAGAAGGTGCAGGCGGCTGCCTGCTGCCCCCATTGCGGCATGGAGACTCCGACCGAAGCCGATGCCCCTACCGCGTAGGTCGGGCATCTTGCCCGACCGAAGCCGTCTCGAGCGCGACCGCGCCGCTGGAATGACGCGCCTCCGTAGCCTACACTAGAGCCATGCTCCCAACCGACATCGTCCGAGACCTCAAGCGCATCGCCGGCGCCGACCACGTCCTCGTCGCGCCCACCGACCTCCTCGTCTTCGAGTACGACGCCACCATCGAGCGCGGTTTGCCCGACGCCGTCGTCCTTCCCGCGACAACGCAGGAGGTCGCCGCCGTCGTCCGACTCGCCGCCGAGCGCCGCATACCCATCGTCCCGCGCGGCTCCGGCACCGGCCTGTCGGGAGGAAGCGTCCCATCGCAGGGCGGCATCGCCCTCGTCCTCACCCGCATGAACCACATCCTCGAGCTCGACCCAGTCAACCGCATCGCCGTCGTCGAAGCCGGCGTCATCAACTTCGAGATCGACCGCGCCGCCCGCAAGCACGGCCTCTTCTTCGCGCCCGACCCGTCGAGCTACAAGTCCTGCACCATCGGCGGCAACGTCGCCGAGAACGCCGGCGGGCCGCACTGCCTGGCCTACGGCGTCACCAGCAACCACGTCCTCGGCCTCGAAGTCGTCCTCGCCGACGGCAGCATCGTCGAAGTCGGCGGCCGCCTCCGCGACCAGCCCGGCTACGACCTCACCGGCCTCATCGTCGGCTCCGAAGGCACCCTCTGCGTCGTCACCAAGGTCATCGTGCGCCTCCTGCCCGTGCCGGAGACCGGCTACACCCTCGTCGCCCAGTTCAAGGCTGTCGAGGACGCCGCCAACGCCGTCTCCCAGATGATCGCCTCCGGCATCGTCCCGCAGTGCATGGAAGTGACCCAGTTCGACTCCATCGCCCGCCTGTTCTCCGCCGGCGCCGATCCCGAAGTGACCGCCAGCATGATCGTCGAAGTCGAAGGCCTGCGCGAGGACGTGGCGGAGCTCGGTCCGGCCGTGCGCGCCATCATCGAGGCGAATCGCGCCAGCAGCATTACCGTCGCCGCCGACGACGCCGAGCGCGAGCAGATCTGGGCGGCCCGACGGTCCGCCGCTGGCATGGTGGGACTCATCGCTCCCAACGCCTACGTCATCGACGGCGTTTGCCCCCGCACGAAGCTGCCGCAACTCCTGCGCAAGGCCTCCGACGTCGCGAAGAAGTACGATCTGCTCCACGTCGCCGCCTTCCACGCCGGTGACGGCAACCTGCACCCCAACTTCATCTTCGACGCCTCTCAGCCGGGCGTCGTCGACCGCGTTGCCGCCGCCGCGGGCGAGATCCTGCGCGCCTGCGTCGATGCCGGCGGCAGCATAACCGGCGAGCACGGCGTCGGCCTGGAGAAGCGCGAGCACCTGCGCCTCATGTTCAACGACGCCGACCTAGCCGCCATGCAGCAGCTTCGCTCGGCGTTCGGCGCTCAGCTTCTGAATCCAGGCAAGCTCTTTCCCGAGGAGGTCGCGGCCCTGACGCCATGAGCGACAACGGCACCCTCAAAGCGATAAGAACTGCGGCCCCGAAAGCCGATATAGCGCCGCGCCGCCGACTGCCGGACTACGTTGTCGACGGCCTGACGCCGCAGGTTGCCGTCTCGCCGCGCAACGCCGAAGAGACCGCCGCCATCCTCGCGGCTGCGGCTCGCTGCGAGGCAGTTGTCATCCCCTGGGGCGGCGGCACGTCGATGGCCACGGGCGCGACACCGCTTCGCTATGACGTCGCCCTCGACCTCACCCGCATGAACGCTATTGTCCAGTACGTTCCCGATGACCTGACCGTCGCCGTGCAGGCGGGAACTCGCCTCCAGGACCTGCAGCAGCATCTGGCGAAACGAGGCCAGTACCTGCCGCTCGACCCGCCGCTGCCGAATCGTGCAACTATCGGCGGCATCATCGCTTCAAACGCAGGCGGGCCCGCGCGTCATGCTCACGGCTGGCCCCGCGACTGGCTGCTCGGCCTGAAGATCGCCTTGCCCGATGGCAGCGTCGTCAAGTCTGGCGGTCGCGTCGTCAAGAACGTTGCCGGCTATGACATGACCAAGCTACTCACGGGTTCGTTTGGCAGCCTGGGCGTCATCGTCGAAGCTGCTTTCAAAGTGATGCCGCTTCCGCCGGCTCGCGCGACCGTGGCGGCCTTCTTCCCTTCCGCCTCTGCCGCTGCGCGTGCCGCGCTGAGGCTGAATGCGCGCAACCTTCGCGTCGAAGCGCTCGACGTGCTGAATCACGAGGCCGCTGCCGCCGCGCTGCCGCCCGGCATTGACTACCCGGGAGGTGCCTGCCTGCTCGTCGCCGCGGCCGGGAACAGCAGCGCCGTTGAGAGGACGTTGTACGAGACGAAGGAGATCCGGAACGATGACAATGCCGGGGGCACTAGCCTTTCGCCGGAGCAGGCGGAGGCGACCTGGCAGCAGGTTCGTGCGCTGTCGGCACAGACTGCCGACGCCGCGTTGCTTCTCCGAGTTGCCGTCCTTCCGTCTCACGCAGCCTTGTTCTTGGAATCGGCGGAGTCGATCGCGGCTGAACGGGCCCCCACGGTTCGCGTGGACGCGCGTCCGGCGCTCGGTGTTGTGCGCTGCTGCCTCGACGGCGCGTTGAACGAACGAGCAGAACGACTCGTCCGTGATTTGCGGGGATTAGCGCAGAAGTACGGCGGGGACCTCGTCGTCGAACAGTGTGCTGTCGATATGAAGAGCCGGATTGACGTATGGGGCAGAAGCGACGCCGGCGGTCTGATGAAGAGCATCAAGAACGCGCTCGACCCGCTAGCCACGCTGAACCGCGGTCGTTTTGTCGGAGGGCTGTAGCACGATGGCAACGACCCAAAGCGTCAGCAATCCGGACGCGCCGGCCCTCGAAGACCTGCAACGCTGCGTCCGCTGCGGCTACTGCCTCACCGAATGCCCGACGTACGTTAAGCTAGGAAGCGAGGCGGAGTCGCCGCGGGGCCGCCTTCATCTTATCGATTCGTTGGTCCGTGGGCGTGTGAGCGCCACGCCCGAGCTTCTGGTCCATCTCGATCGCTGCATTCAGTGCCGCGCCTGCGAGACAGTCTGTCCATCTGCCGTCCCGTTCGGCCGCATAATGGAGCGAGGGCGCGCAATGGCTCTCCGACCGGGAAGCGGACCGCTGAGCTGGAGGCTGCGGGCGTTCGTCGCTGGCCTGCTGCTTCCCTATCCCGAACGTCTTCGCTTTGCCGCTGGAGCGCTGCGCGCCTATCAACGCTCCGGGCTGCAGCGGTTCGTGCGCGGGACCGGCGTTTTGAAGTTGCTCCCCGGCCAACTGCACGAAATCGAACAGTTCTTCCCGTCGTTGCCGGACGCCGTCGCTGCGCCGCTGGCAGCGATGCGGCCATCGGAAACGCCTGCCCACCGCGTCGCCCTGCTTAGCGGCTGCGTGACCCCGATCCTCTACCCGAACTTGAACGAGGCGACGCTGCGCGTCCTTCTTCGCAACGGTTGCGAGGTGCTCGTCCCAACCAGCCAGACGTGCTGCGGCGCGCTCCACGTCCACGGTGGCGACCTGGAAACGGCTCGACGCCTTGCCCGCCGCAATATCGATGCCTTCCTCCCGCTCGGCGTTGAGGCTGTCGTCGTCAACGCGGCTGGCTGCGGCTCTACCATGAAGGAATACGGCAATCTCTTGAAGGACGACCCGGAGTACGCGGAGAGCGCGGCCGCCTTCTCGGCGCTTGTGAGGGATGTCAGCGAGTACCTGGTCGCCCTACCTTTCCGCACCGAACTGGGCAAGATCTCGGGGCGCGTCACGTATCAGGACTCGTGTCATCTGGCGCACGCGCAGGGATTGAAGACACAACCGCGCGCTATCCTGCAGGCGATCCCGGGGCTCGAATTCGTCGAGATGCCTCGGTCGGACAGCTGCTGCGGGAGCGGCGGTGTCTACAACCTGACACATCCACAGATCTCATGGCGGCTGTTGCGGGGGAAGATGAAGGCGGTTGCTGACGCAAGGGCGGATATCGTCGCGACCGCGAATCCAGGCTGCATGATGCAATTGGAGGCAGGCCTGCGACGCTTCGGGCCACAAAAGACGCAAACGGCGCACGTCATCGAGCTGTTGGACGAGGCGTATCGGGCTCACGATAACGAGAGCGAAACCGACTAACCGGCGGCCTTCCGGACGAACGCCTCGACGCGGTCCAGTTGCTCGGCCAGCGGAAGCGCTCCATCCAACGCCAAGCGCGATTCTTCCGGCAGTTCCAGCAGCGGCTCCGCCCGCGTCAGTTGTGCTTGATAGACCTCCCAGCGACCATCCGAAGGGCTCCACACGGCGCTCCGCCGGCGTCGTTGCAGGCGTTGGCGGACCAGTGGTTCGCCTGCGAGGCACTCGACAGCTAGGAAAGGCACGCCGGCGCGCTCAGCGAACTGATTGGCGCGCTGCCGTATCTGCCGCGACAAGAAGGAAGCGTCCAGGATCACGGGCTTGGCCCGGCTGAGGAACGGCACGGCCTGCAGGAGCATCTCGGCGTAAGTCAGCTCTGTCATCTCGGGCGAGTAGATGCCTGAATCGATGGGCTCCGGCTGCTGTCGCATCGGGTCGAGGCCGGCCAGCCTCTTGCGAGTCACGTCGGAGGAGATGACCACCGCGCCCAAGCGGCTGGCCAGGGCGTGCGCCAGGTAGCTCTTGCCGCTGCCCGTTACGCCGACCATTGCGATGACAGCGGCCGGCGTGGTTCGTGAGGCGTACATCTCGGCCAGGGCGAAATAGCGTCGAGCGCCTTCGGCGGCGGCCGCCTTCTGCTCGACTGGGATCTCCGGCTGATCGAGTTGGAACCCGTCTACCTTGCCTCGCACGAAGGCCCTGTAGCATTTGTAGAAGTGCAGGACCAGCGGAAGCGTCGTGTCGAGCGACTGCGCTAGGTAGAGGCCGACCATCTCGTCGGAAAGCGCCGGCTGGCCCCGAAAATCGACGTCCATCGCCAGAAAAGCAAGGTCCGATGCGGTGTCGGCGTAGCGGAAACGCTCGTTGAACTCGATGCAGTCGAAGACGCAGATGCCGTTCTCGAAGCAAACGGCGTTCGTGCGCAGATCGCCGTGACAATCGCGGATCCGGCCGTCCGCGACGCGGTTTTCAAGCAACCAGGCGTCTTCGGCCAGAAAGCGGTCGACGTAGGCGTGGATCTTTTCGAATTGTTCGCGGGAAAGCGTTCGCCCGATGTACGGCTCGCTCTGGTCGAAGTTCTCACGCCAGTTGGCCGCAACCGCGTCCTTCTTACCGAACGATTGGATGTATTCGCTCGTCTCAGCTTCAGCGTGAAACGACGCCAGCTTTGCGGTCAGGCGCTCCAGCATTTCGCTCGTAATCGCGCCGCGTTCCAGCAGGCGCTCCATCATCCGTTCCTGCGGCAGGCGCTTCATCTTAACAGCGTAGTCGACCACCTCACCGGTCCCGCCGAGAATAATCGCGCCGTCCTTCATGGTGACGGCTTCAACGCCGAGATAGGCATCCGGGCACAACCTCCGATTGAGGCGTACTTCTTCCTCGCAGTAGAACTTGCGCTCTTCCAGAGTCGTATAGTCGAGGAAGCCCATGTCTACCGGCTTCTTGACCTTGTACACGTATTCGCCAGCCAGGAAGACGTAGGAGATGTGCGTTTGAATCAACTCGACGCGTTCGACGGGATGCGGGTAGGTCGACGGAAGGAGGAGCCCCTCGACGTGAGGCGGCAGACGTCCCTTATCCACTGCGTGCGCTCCTTCGCACCGAATTCGATAGCTGGATCTGAAGGGAATACTATGGGGAATGCCGCAAATAGTCTATCAGGGGACCGTTGGGAGAGAACCGCGCGCCTATCGCTTGCGGCGTACCGTTCGTCTCACGTTCGGCGGAATGACGGGCTGCGTGGCTTGTTCCGGCGACGCGAGCAGGGCGGAAACGAGCGCGCTTAGCATCCGAGACGATTCTGCCCGCCCGGGCACGACGTTCGAATGAAGCGCCAGACCGTCGTAAGTGGCTAGCACAAGGCCTGCGGCGACGTTTGGCCGCACAGCCATTCTTACGTGCCGATCTCGCTCCATCTCTTCGAACGCCTTCTCCAGGAGTCGGGCCCAGCCCACATATGCATCCTGCAGCGCCTTTCGCACCTTTTCGTTTCGATGCGACTGCACCCAGATCTCCGGCAAAAGCAGCGGCCACTGGGCGTCGCTGTCGTCGCGATAAGCCAGGGACTCGACGGCCTTGACCAGCGCCAACGTCGTCTCGCCGCCCAGCTCCTGGAACTGGCGCAAGCGACGTGTGTGCTCCTCTATCCAGAGGGTCAGGAGCTCCAGGAGTACTTCTTCCTTCGAGTCGAAGTGGAAGTAGTAGGCGCCCTTGGAGTAGCCGGCGGCTAGCGAAATCTCCTCGACGGTGGCATGGTCGTAACCTTGCTCGGCAAAGACGCGCAGCGCCGCCTCGACGAGTTTTGCTCTCGTCTGCTGCCGTTGTTCCTGTCTTGCTGGCCTCGCATCTCTCAAGGCCCGATACCTCTGTCTTGATTCTCGACCGGCCTGCGTGCAATTAACAGTCTGCCCGCGCGCGACGATTGTCAGCGGAGAATCCGGAATCTGAAGGGTTCGTCGTTGCGAGACGACTGGCGGAAGAAACGCGAAGGCGGCCAAGGCGTCACGAACTGGACGAAACGCTGCGGCCCGGGAAGACCGCAACGTTCCGTCCACACGCCTCAGCCATCACCGATCGCGTGCGACGCCAACCAAAGCGTCTTAATCCCACCCCTCGTCATCACGATATCAGGTCAGCGCCGATTTCGCCAAGACAGCGACATCGTCCGTTTGGGGGATTTTTCGGCTCCTCAGGATATGTTTGGGAAGGCGTCCCGTTATTGCTTTGGTGGTCTTCATAGGCCACCGTCCCGCCAGCGCG
Organism: Dehalococcoidia bacterium; assembly: GCA_049511815.1. Taxonomy (GTDB): domain Bacteria; phylum Chloroflexota; class Dehalococcoidia; order DSTF01; family JALHUB01; genus JALHUB01. The sequence continues at coordinate 26,847 of JBEKXP010000003.1, read as the reverse complement.
GGCCAGCAGCTTAACCAGAGAAAAAGGGCACCGACAAGGGCAAACTCCTTGAAAGAGGGGGACGCAAAGCCGCAGACCTAACGCTCATTGTCGCAAGAGCTATGGCCGCTGGGCTTCCGAAAGCCTTGCCGAACCGGCGTCGGAGAGGACGCCTTTCGGCCGCACAAGTTCCCCCTTCCCAGGTCCTTGCCGTCGTCGGTGATGCTGCCGACGACGGCGCTTTTTGTGCCTCCGGCAGCCTCGATTGAGAAACGGAGCGCATGATGAGAGAAGACCGAAACCAGATGATAGTCAACCACCTGCCATTGGTGGCTTTCGTAGTGAACCGCATGCCCAGCGAGGGCGCAGGCGCCGTGGGCATCGACCGCGAGGACGCCATTAGCTACGGAGTCGAAGGGCTCATCCACGCCGTTGACGCTTATGACCCTAGTCGCGGGACGACTTTCGCCAGCTTCGCGATCCAGCGCATCCGCGGCTCTGTCCTTGACGCAGTCCGCAAGCAGGACCCGTTGCCGCGCTCGCTTCGCAGGAACGCGAAGGAGATTGAACACGCGTCGCAGGAGCTAGCAGTTCAGCTTGGCCGCTGGCCCACGCGTAGGGAAATCGCGTTCAAGCTGGGAATCCCGCTATCGCGACTGCAATACCTTCTCGGGCGGGCCAGCTCTCGTCTCGTCTCACTCGAGTATTCACTGGAGGACCGCCCCAACTACGGTGCCGGCCACGCCCTCGACCCTGTGGACGAGGACATTCTCTCGGATCCGGCGCGCGCGGTTGAACAGAGAGCGGCACTATCACAGCTTTCGGAGGCTGTGAACTCGCTTTGCCGAAGAGATAGAGCGATTCTCCGTCTGCGCTACCAGGAGTGCCGGCCATTCCACGAGATTGGCGAGATGTTGGGGCTTTCAGAGTCCAGGGTCTGTCAGCTTCACAAGCGGATCATCAGCTTACTGCGCCGCGAGATGCGGCCCCAAGTGCCAGAGGCGGCCTGAGCTTGAGAAGGGCAAGCCGTTTGTCTAAACGCTTCGCTTTCGACGCAGACTTATCACTGCTGTCGAGGTTGCCGATAATACTGCGAAGAAGGATGTTCAACGTCCATCCTGCCTTCGAATCGCTTTCTTTCGGACCCTCGTGTCCCAGTGGAGACGGGCGTCCGGTTATCGGGGTCTGTCTGTTCTGCACGAGAGGTAGTGCGCGAGCCGTCTGACGTGCTCGCGAAGTGAGCATCATGTCATGCAGAATGGTGTAGAGCGAGAAGACGAGTCGAACGGCAGTAAGACTGAGCGTCCGCCTTTGGTTCTGATCCATTCGACGACGGAGGCCGCGCCGCAGGCTGAATCTGATCGTCGGCATGTTCCAGCGCCCGCGGCCCTGCCCGTGAAGGCGCGCGTCTTTTCGATCGCGGTCTTCCTGGTGGGCCTTGGGCTTATAGCGTTCTATGCGCCGCACCTTCCGCATTCCGGGCTCGTTGGCCTCGTTTTGCTTGCCGTGATGGCCGCCGCCTCGGAGCGCCTGAGCATCGTCGCCTACGGCGAGACGAAGATTTCGATAAGCTTCGCGTTCCTTTTCGCGATAGCGGCACTTTATGGGCCGGCAGGCATTGTACTGGCTTCTCCCTTCTGCATCATCAGCCTCCACTTTCCGCATCGTGTCATCGGGCACAAGTTCTTGTTCAACGTCGGCAACTCGTTGCTCGCTGACGTTGCATCAGCTCTCATCCTTTGGTCCTTCTTGGCTGGCGGTGCACCAATCATGCTGTCGGCAAAGGTGTTCGGCGTGGCCCTTGCGGCCGCTGCAGCCAACTACGGTGTTAGGTCTGCGCTAATCTCAACCGTCGGCGGGCTGGCATCCGGTGAGCGACCCTGGACCCTCTGGTGGCAGAACTATCAGTGGCTGCTTCCCCACTACGTCCTTTTCGGTTTCCTCGGTCTGGCGCTTGCAGTAGCCTACCAGCAAATCGGCGTCACCGGCCTTCTCGCATTCATGGCGCCGCCGTTGATGATGCGACTCGCGATGAAGCAGTACATCGACAAGACGACACGAAGCGTTGCCATGCTCCGGCACAAGAACGAGCAGCTTCTGAAGGCGAACCGCGAAATCCTCTCGATGAGCGCCCGGCTCAAGGAGACATACGACGCGACTCTTGAGGCGCTCGCGGCCGCCCTGGATGCCAGGGACAGCGAGACCGGCGGGCACTCCAGCCGCGTCACTGTCTACACAATGGATATGGCGCGAGAGTTGGGGATAGAGGAGCGAAGCGACAAGTGGCTCGATATTGAACGAGCGTCTCTGCTCCACGACGTGGGCAAGATCGGCGTTTCCGATGCCATCCTGAACAAACCCGGCCCGCTGACGTCCGAGGAGTGGCAGCAGATGAGAAAACATCCGGCTATTGGCTACGAGATGCTGAAGGACGTGAAATTCCTGTCATCCGCTGCCGAGATAGTCTACGCGCACCACGAACGATTCGACGGCAAGGGATATCCCGTTGGCCTTGCGGGCGAAGACGTGCCCCTGGGAGCGCGGATATTCGCAGTCGCTGACGCTTTCGACGCAATGACATCGAACAGACCCTACCGACGCGCTCTTTCTGTGGACAAAGCGAGGGAAGAGATCGTGGGCAATTCCGGCAGTCAGTTTGATCCGAGAATCGTTGAGGCTTTCCTGCATTGCATCGAAGATTGGACGGCCAACCTGAAGGAAAGGCAAGCCGCCTGATGCCTGGCCATTCGGTACCGTCGACACTGCTGAGGCGAGGAAGAGAGGAGCGTCGCAATCCCGGGACGATGACGAGCTGAACTTGTGCAAGTCGTCCGGGGACTATAGACGGTCGGCGCTATCGAGTCGTTTCCCTGCGTTCGTGCCGAGCTCCCCTGTAAGGAGGGTGAGAGTTCGGCTTCTTTCTAAAGACTCTTAGGGCGTCCCTCCTACCACCAGTGGTACTTTCTCATGGTGGCCTCCTGACAGTGCGTGGCACACTCGTGCCCTGCGTATGTGGTTCCTTCCTCTCCACTCGCCTCAACAACATACCGACTCGTCGGTATGTATTATGACATGTCGTTATGACTTGTCAAGCTTCAAGTGGGACCAATCCGAAGCCCAAATGGAGGGCAAATGTTCCGGCTACCGCGAGGAGCGACCTTGGGGGCAAATGTCGCGGGCCATCCGAGGGGCAGCAAACCGCGCGCGACGAGCCACCTCAGCGAACGACGATGGGCAGGGAGTGTGTCGGAGGATTGGGGGTGGGTCTATCCCGTGGCGCTGGTCCAGCGCTCGCGGCGGCGATCTCGGTCTTGCTTCGCAGTCTCGAGATTGTGGCGGGCCTGAGCAAGCAAATCGAGAGGATTGTTGTTGGCATCTGGGGCCGAGGCGATGCCGGAGCAGACGCCCACCCAGAGCGTAATCGTTTGGCCCTCGACGTTGACGCTGACCGGTTTTCGCGTCACGTAGCGCTCCAGGCGGCGGAGGAACTTCGAGGCATCCTCCTGGCTGCATTCGAGCAGGATGAGCGCAAACTCATCGTCACCTAACCGGGCAGCGACGTCAGATGAGCGCTTGGTGAGCTCCAGCAGGTCCGCTATATGCTTGAGGACAGCATCTCCTGCCGCCTCACCGTAAGCCTCGTTGACTGAAGAAAGGTTGTTCACGTCGAAAACCGCCAGAGAGAGCGTCGAGGCAGTCCGCTCCATGCGCTTAAACTCATCGCGCAGGCGCAACCGGAAGTACTCCTCACCCGGCAGGCCGGTCACGTCGTCGCGCATTGAGGGCGAGATCGTCCTCTCAAGGCCCTCTGCGGCCTTTTTCGCGCGGTATATAGCGAACAGACTGGTAATCACGACCGCGACCATCAGAAGCTCTATGGCCGCCGTCAGATGGGGAGCCTGCCTCATCTCATCGAGGAACGAAAGCGAGGCGCCGGCAAGCACTGATATCGCCGCAGCGATCAAATACCGTCGCAGGTCCCTCAATACTTGGGCCCTGCCCGCCGGGGGACCTTTCGAGGAGAGCTTTTGCAACGTAAGCGCGCGCGTATCGCGCCAGTCTTCAGTGGCGTCGGCGCGAAGCTCATCCTGAAGCGGCCTAGCCGTCGGATGGGGCTCTTGCGGTTGGGAGACGTGTCTGTCTTCGAGCAAGCCGATCCTCCAACACCGTCAGTTAGATTATCGACCAGCCGGACGAGGGGTTTAGCTCAGATTCGCGGCCAGATGCAGCAATCCGAGAGCAAGGAGCCGGCGTTGACACCGTCAAGGACGGTAGTATGATGATCAGGAGAGGCGATAGATGCAGATCGACTGGAGCAAGACGATAGACGACATCTTGTCGCACAAGATATCGTGTCTTCGCTGCGGCCGCATGGAGACGTCCGTCGTTGTGGGCTATTCGCGGTCGGCGGCGGTGTGCGACTACGCGCCGCGTTGTCTCGATTGCAGCCGCCGCGAGGGGTGCGACGCGCGCAAGCTGGTCGTTCTCTGCGAGCCGTGCGCCGAGGAGTTGCATATCCGGGCGAAGCAGGCCGACGAAGAGGGCATGATGGCCCTGCTGATCAACGACTGCCGCAAAGACCTAGAGGACTGCCTCGATTACCTCACTGACTACTGGCAGGAAGAGTTGAACATCGATCCCGACGATGACGAGGAGCACAGGCTGGAGGGGGTGGCTCCGGACGTTTTCGCGGAGGAGAGCGCCTGGCGGGCCCGCCTAGAAGAGGAATACCTCTCATACCACCGCTGGTTCCGCGAGCACGGGCTGCGCGTGCCTGAGTCAGGCTGGCGCTCCGAGTACGTCGAAGAGATCGTGGCCCTCGGGTACACGACGCTGCTGGGCGATTAGTCAGCCTCGGCGCGCTCCGTTCGCTCCCCTGGCAGCGAGAAGCGCGACGCCGCCTTCGCGGGAAGAGCGCTTCCCTTCTCCAACACCACCTCTATCCGCTGCCGCAGTTCATCGAGCCCCCAGCCGTTCTGGGCCGAGATGAGGAGCGCGTCCGGCTGCTCGGAGCTGAGGAGCGCCCGGTGTTCGCGCAGCTCTTCGAGGCTGCGAATCGGGTCGCCGTCGCGGCGGGAGAGGAGGTCCACCTTGTTGAGCGCCGTCACGACCGGCTTCTCCGCCAGCTCGAGCTCGCGCAGCGTCTTCAGCACGGTTTCGCCCTGCTGCGCGGCGTCCGGGTGGGTGATGTCGACGACGTGGACTAGGACGTCGGCGGCGGACAGCTCTTCGAGGGTCGCGCGGAAGGCGGCGACGAGCTGCGCCGGCAGCTTCTGGATGAACCCGACGGTGTCGGAGAGGAGGACGCTGCGGCGCTCCGACAGTTTGACGCGGCGGGTGAGCGGGTCGAGGGTGGCGAAGAGCTTATCTTCGGTGAAGACGTCGGCGCCGGAGAGGGCCCTCATCAAGGTGCTCTTGCCGGCGTTGGTGTAGCCGACGAGGGCGACGACCGGAACTCCGGCGCGCTCGCGGCGGCGGCGGTAGAGGGCGCGCTGGCGGCGAACCGACTCGATCTCGCGCTTGAGGCGGGCGATGCGGTCGCGGACGAGGCGCCGGTCGGTCTCTAGCTGCGTTTCGCCGGGGCCGCGGGTGCCGATGGCGCCTTCGAGCCGCTCGAGGTGGCTCCACTGGCCGGCGAGTCGCGGCAGGAGGTACTGGTACTGGGCCAGCTCGACCTGGAGGCGGCCTTCGCGGGTGCGGGCGCGTCGGGCGAAGATGTCGAGGATGAGGGCGGTGCGGTCGAGGACCTTGACGCCGAGGGCGTCTTCGAGGTTGCGCTGCTGGGTCGGGCTGAGCTCGTCGTCGAAGACCACGAGGGAGTAGTCGAACTCGGGGCGCTGGGCCTTCAGCTCGGCGAGCTTGCCCTTGCCCACGTAGGTGGCCGGATTGGGGCTTCCGAGCTTCTGGACGGTGCGGCCGACGACGCGGGCGCCGGCGGTGTCGGCCAGGAGAGCGAGCTCATCGAGGGAGGACTGGCTGGAGAAGGGCGCGGGCTTGCCCTTGACCTCGACGGCGACGAGGTAGGCCCGTTCGGTGGGCTCGGCTGTGGGGTAGGTACGTGCCGTCGGTGTGCGCCTCCTGTGACTCCATTATAGGGGCAGGAGCTCTGATTGTATTTGTTTGTAAAAAAGTGCGGGTTAGTGAATCTGAAAAGGTGCGTTTTGTGTAATTGACCGTCGAAACGCGGTTTTGGCGTCGCGACGCGGGCCACAGATCGCCGGGCGGTTATCGGCGGGCGCCCAGACGGGCGAGCATGGAATCATTAGAGCACGGCGAGACGCGCTTCTCAAGGGGGAAACGGCACTCTAGTGCGTCCAGGTGACGCCGCCATCGGTCGTGGTCCAGTTCCCGTCGGGTGTGACGACTGTGCCGTGCAACGGGTCGGAGAAGGTTATGGATGTGACGGGGACGGCCGCCGGAATGACCGGGACCTCGGCCCAGGTGACGCCGCCATCCTGTGAGCGGAACAGGTTGACGCCGGGGCTGGTTAGGCCCATCCAGCCGTTGGTGTCGTTGAGGAAAAGGATGACGGAGACGCCGTTGCCGTTCGGCAGCTCCCCGACGCCGGGCTGGGGCGTTGGGTTGCCGAGGGTGGTCTGGCTGATGAGCTTCCAGGTGGCCCCGTCGTCGGTGGTGTGGAAGAGGTATTTCTCGCTGCTGCCGGCGGCGGCGCCGTCGACGCAGAGCTGCCATTTCGTGTCGGCGTTGAGGGCGAAGGATACTCCCGGCGAGAGAGGGAGTCCTTCGAGGGAGGTGATGAGGGTGCAGGGGTCGACGACCATGGCCGGCGGGCTGGCGGTTGGCGCCGGGGCGGCGGCGGTCACGGGCGGAGTCGACGTCGGCGCGGCAGCGGTAGAGGTTGCCGGCGCGATGGTTTTCGAAGGCGTGGCGGTCGGCGAGGAGCTGCCGCCGCCGCAGGCGACGAGCGCCGCGGCTGCGGCGATGATGGATGCGATGGCGATGAGTCGGTGTGGTCGCATGGTGAGGCGCTCCTTGCCAGAGATGCGGTGCTGCTCGTCTCATTATAGCAAACGCTCAGGAGGTTTGCGGCGTTGCCTCGCGGCGGGCATCCTACTGAATCGTGTGTAAGCGGCTGCCGCTGGGTTGGTAGATCCTGTACAGGTCCGCCTTGTTCAGAGCCAATAGACGGCAAAGATCGTCGTGAGAGTAGCCTAAGCTGTCACAATGATATGCGACTATGTCACGCAATAGGTTGGGCGGCTCTGCGGGCGGATCGAGCTCTTCTGGTTCTCGCAACCGATAACCTGCTTTGCTCAGTTGCATCATCATATGCTGCTTCTCATACGGTGAGATTGCGCCCGCGGTAGAAGCCCGCATTATTAGCGCTTGCATCGACATCTTCCAGTATTCCTTGAGTGGCGCGAGCCTTTTGAGGCTGAGGTTGAAAAGCTGAGGCTTGATTTCATGCTTTGGTGCCAAGAACTCTCCAGCGAACAGATGGGCGTCGGGTTCCATCTGGGGATACGAGCCGGAGGTAGAGTGCATGACTATATGCCCTAACTCGTGGGCGAGTGCAAAACGCCAGCGATCAGGGGGAATCTTGGAACTCATATAGAAGATCGGAGGCGTATCCGACCCCCATCGGCTGAAACCATCAACATCGGGTGTACTGAAATCGCAACTAAGAACTATTCCGCCGGCAGATTCGATGACCTTAGTCATGTTGAAAATTGGCCCTGGCGGAATTCGCAACGTTGCTCTCACAGTGCGCGCTATCTTCTCCGGATTTCCCTCGAAGTCGTTTATGTCCAGCACAGGAAATGGCTCTTGGGGCATCTTATCCCACGATCGTAAGAGAGCCGCTATTTCGAAACGTCGGATTTCGGCTTCGGCGTGAATCCTATGAAGGGCCATAGCACTCGCCCTTGCCTTCTTCCGGTGATATATCTCGGTAATCCCAGGTCCACCAACCTCCTCTCGCCGCAAAAAGAAACCGGCTGGATAGTCGAGGGCGTCAGCCAGCGCGCTCAATCTGTCGCCCGATAAAGGCTCAAGGCCGGTCTCTACTTTTGAGACCGTTCCCTGAACCCATCTGAGTTTGACGGCAAGTGCGGCTTGTGAGATTCCTCTAGACTGGCGCGCCAGCGTGATCATTTGGGGATTGGCCCGTTCGGGCGTAGGTTCTGCTGGCAAACTCTAGATTGCCTTTCCCATGCACTCCGAGTAGTCATCGTAAGCATAAACGTCGGTCTGTTGTCCCAACTGCGCGGGAAACCGACGTTGGATGCCGAAGGTCTTTAGATCGAGCGGAGAACCAACAACCTGCCATATCCAGTCGTTGACGGCGGTTACCACGCCATTGGGAAGCGTGACGAAGGCGCCAGTGACCACGGCACCAGTGACATCCAGTGTGTAGCCAAATTCGAGGCGTCCAATCTTAGGCAGGGTTGCAAGCGCAGCCTGCTGTACCCAGCGACGCGCCCTTGGAGTCGGGTAGTTATGCGATTCCAAGCCCGCGCCCAACCGTTTGAAACGGAGAATCAGAGTCTCGTCGAAAACCATGTATCTTTGCAGACTATCCACAAGGAAAGCCATCCCTGGATCATCACTGAGGAGCTGCTGCGCGTGCCAATAGAAGCTCTGATTCACAATAATGGCACGAGCGGACTCGTCTAGGATGAGGTGTAGGTCTTTGCAGTCTTTGCGCCAAGTTTGCCAGGCCTTGCCGAATGCAGTTACCAGCTGGGGCATCCGTGGCCTAAGGACATCCTGCGATTCTGGAAGGGAGATGATCGAGGCGAACGTAGTCATGGCGCTCCTTCACGGAATTTTTCTTGGAATAATTTTCCGCGATCAGCGGGGTTTTGTCAAGCCCCCTTCCCGCCATCTCGCGGCCGTCACTAGCGCTTCCAGCTGTCTAAACGGTGGAGGGCCTTCGGAGAGGCGGGAGTCGGGGACGGTGAGGGAGAGGCGGGCGTGGCCTTCCGCCCTGGTGATGTTATCGCCTGTCTTCGCGTTGAGATCTGGATGAGAAAATTGTGGACATTGCTCTTGACAAACGCGCACCGGAGTGTATAATCGGTTCACTGGTGGCTTAGTTTGTATGTCTCCGCCCAGCGGTTCCCCGCCGTTCCGAGGTGATTTGGTCCAGAAACCAGGTCGCCGGTGTGAGTTGATACGCGGCCCGATCTGATGCGTTAGAAGCTGAGAGGTCACTTCAGAGTCCAGCGCCAGGGCGGGCGGCAACCGGAGAGGGGGACGCAAGTGAAAATCAAGGATCGCGATTTGAAGCACGTTCGCAGGCTGACGGGGATCCGCGTCGGCGCGGCCTTCGCCCTGGTTGCCGGTTGTGCCATGGTTGCCGGCATGCTGGGCTGGTCTCCATCGGCGCACGCGGACACGCCCACGGCCACGCCCACGCCGACAGTGCTCCACGGGATCAGCTTCCTCAAGGGCTGCAATAGCCCCACGATAGTGGGACAAGCATACTATTGTACCTTTCAAGCCCAAAACACGGTCGACCAGGCACACGATACCTTGACGATCACGTCCGTGGTGGATGTTGTCCACGCCTTTGCTGGTGACGTTACTTCGCTCAACCTGTTGCTGGCGCCGACCACCCTCACAGCGGCTGGCGGGGCAACCTGCAACCAGGCGACCCCAATTTGTACCCTCCCGTTCGGCTCTTCCATCACCCTTAGTGTTAGCCTCTACAATGTTGCTCCCGGTGATCCGAACCCACTGGCCGACACGGCGACACTGACCTGGCAGGACACTTGCTCGAGCGGCTCTCCGAACTGTCCGACAGGTAGCCTGCACACTCAAGCTGGCTCCGAGTCGGAGGTGCAGACGCCCACACCGACGCCTACGCCCACCTTCACGCCCACGCCCACGTTTACGTTCACGCCCACTCCTACTGTTACATTTACGCCCACGCCCACTGCCACGCATCCGCCCACGGGCGTCGGCGGGGTGATCATGCTCCCGCCTGCTGCTCTGGCCGCCGCGTCTGATGCGACCGGCAGCGATTCCGGCTGGACGGTCTGGACTTATGCAGCACTAGCTGTGGGCATCGCGGCGGCAGCCTTCGCCTTTGTTGCAGGCGGATGGTACACTCGGAGGCGCTGGCTGAGATAATTGCCGCCAAGGCAGAGATGTCTTGACGACAAGAGGGGGAAAGAAGCCCCTTCTACATCGGATGAATGAGCGGGCCCTGTCACGACAACGACGGGGCCCGTCGTTTTGGCCTGCCGGCGGTTCTTGGCGCTGTAGCCGTCTGTGGGTCGCTCGCTACGCTTGGGGAGTGTAGACTGGGGTCGCTCCAGCAGAGGATGGTGTCCGTATGAAGGTTATTTCATTGTGGGTGGCCTTAGGATTGGCGACGATGCTGCTCATAGCGTGCGGCGGCAGTAAGAAGACGGAGTCGACACCGCAACCATTAGCGACGGGCCAGCCAACCGTCGTGGCGCCTGCGACGGCCGCACCAACCGGCGCGTCAACCGAGCTGCCGGCGGCTTCCAACCAGCAGCAGATCGGCGACCTGCTGCTCACGGTCAACGGGGCCAGCCTGTACACGGACAGCGTCTTCCCCGCCGCCGCAGGGACCCACTACGTCGCCGTCGACGTCACCGCCAAGAACACCGGCAACAAGGATTTGCCGCTGAACATCCTTGACTTCCATTTGAAGGACAGCGACGGCCAAACCCATGACCCGGCCATAACGAACGGCCCCGAGCCGCAGCTCAGCTCCTACGATAGTGTGTCTGCCGGTCAGGTGGTGCGTGGCTTCATCGTCTTCCCGCTTGGCAACGGCAGCGACCCGACTGAGCTTGAGTATCGATCGTCCGCGGGGAGCACTGGCACGATAGCCGTCACAAAGCCATCGCCCTGACGTAGGTTCACGGCGTTCTGGAGTGCGTCGAGGGGGACGATCTCTGCGTTGCTGCTCAATAAACCGCTATTGCTTCCAGGCGGCGAGGCGGTGGAGGGCTTCGTCGAGGCGGGCGTCAGGGACGGTGAGGGAGAGGCGCACATAGCCCTCACCCGCAGCGCCGTAGCCCGTGCCCGGCGTGACGACTATCGACAGGTCGTCCAGCAGGCGCTCGGCGAACGAGGCGGAGGTGAAGCCGGTCGGGACGCGCGCCCAGACGTACAGGCTCGCTTTAGGCACGCGCACGCGCAGCCCCATCGCCTGCAGCGCCGGCACGAGGCGGTCGCGGCGACGCTGGTAGACAGCGTTGTGCTCCTCGATCACGTCCTGCGGGCCTTCCAGGGCGGCGATGGCCATGCGCTGAATCGCCTGGGGAATGCCGGAGTCGATATTCGACTTGACGCGGCGCAGGGCGTCGATGAGACGGGCGTTACCGACGGCCATCCCGACGCGCCAGCCGGTCATGTTGTAGGTCTTCGAGAGCGAGTTGAACTCGATGCCGACGTCACGGGCGCCTTCCGACTGAAGGAAACTGACCGGTCGGTATCCGTCGAAGGCGACGTCGCTGTAGGGGCCGTCGTGGCAGACGGCGAGGTTGTGCTGGCGGGCGAAAGCGACGGCTTCGTCGAAGAAGTCGGGACCGGCAACGGCGGCGGTCGGGTTGTTCGGGTAGTTCAGCCAGAGCAGCTTCGCGGCGCGGGCAACGTTGGGCGGGACGGCGCTGAAGTCGGGCAGGAAGTCGTTCTCCTCGCGCAGGGGCAGGAAGTGGCAGCGGCCGCCGGCGAACATGGTGGCGACGGAGTAGACGGGATAGCCCGGGTCCGGCACGAGGGCAACGTCGCCGGGCTCGATGAGGCAGAGCGGGACGTGGGCGACGCCGTCCTTGGAGCCGATGAGCGGCAGGACTTCGGTGTCGGGGTCGAAGGTGAGGCCGAAGCGACGCTCGTACCAGCCGGCGATGGCGCGTCGGAGCTCCGGCAGGCCTTCGGACTCGGGATAGCGGTGGTTGGCGGGATCGCGCGCGGCGTCGACGAGGGCGTCGATGACGTGCGGCGGCGTCGGCAGGTCGGGGTCGCCGATGGCGAAGGTGATAATGTCGGCGCCGGCGGCGCGCTTGGCGGCGATTTTGCGCGAGATCTCGGCGAAGAGGTAGGGCGGCAGGTTCTGGATACGTTTGGCGAGTCGCATCACGGCGGTCCTTCCCAGCGCAACTCGTAAAGGCGCACGGGGTCCTCGAATCCCCGCAGCACAACCTCGCCCCGGTCGGCGAACAGGAAACCCTTGCCCGCCACCAACTGCCGCACGACGTCCGAGGCCAGGATCTCCTTGCCCTTCGCCTGCGCCGCGATGCGAGCTGCCAGGATGACCGCCGTCCCGAACAGGTCTTCGTCCTCCGCTATCGGCTCGCCCGCGTTCAGCCCCATACGGACGCGTATCGGCGTCTCCGGGTGCTCATCATCGTGGGCGGCGAAGGCCCTCTGCAGGGCGATGGCGCACTCCAGCGCCCGCGCCGCTGAGGAGAACGATGCCATGAAGCCGTCCCCCATCGCCTTCACCTCCGCGCCGCCGTGGGCCCGCAGCGCCTCCCGCACGATGCGGTCGTGGTTTCGGAGCACCTCCCGCGCTTTGGCGTCGCCGAGCCGTTCGGTCAGCGCCGTCGACCCCTCTATGTCGGTGAAGAGGATGGTGAGAGGCCCCGACGGAGCGGCTACCGCCTCCGACCTCTCGCTCACGCCGACGAACTCCGCGATAGCCTTGGTCCCAGCCTCGATCACAGGGTCGCCGGGCAGAAGAGTGTGACTTCTGCCCTGCATGGGGAGGAAGCGGGCCCCGGGTATTCCGGTCGCCAGCTCGCGGCCCGCCCCGAAGGGCACCATGGTGTCGCCGCGACGGTGAGCTACCAAGGTGGGCACTGTCACCTGCGGCAAAAGATGCCTCACGTCGATCTCCGCCATGGCGGATATCAAGGCGGCGGCGTTCTCGGCCGAAGTGGAAACTCGCTGCAGCTCATTGAACTGCCGTATCGACTCCGGGTCCGCGTCCGGCATGAACAGGCTCGTAAAGAACTGGCGGTAGGCGGGTAAATCGCTGTCCCACCCCTGGCGGATCAGGGTCAACATGGCTTCAAGCCCTTGGCGGCCTTCCTGCGTGTCGAGCGCCCAAGACATGCGAGCGTAGGAGCCGTAGAGTATGAGGTGGGTGACGCGATCAGGATGGCGTACCGCATAGGCGATGGCCGTCGCGCCTCCCTGAGAGATCCCGTGCAGGGCGAAGCGGTCAAGCCCCAGGTCATCAACCACCGCCTCCAGATCGCGCAGCTGGGCTTCCAGGGAATAGTCGTTCACTTGGCGGTCCGACAACCCCATGCCGCGGCCATCATAGCGGATGAGCCGAAAGAAACGGGAACAAGCGTCGATGGAATAGCGCCCCAGAGGGTTCTCCCACTCAACCTCTAGGTGGGTGAACCAGGCCATAATACGCACCAGCGGCGGCCCCTGGCCCACGGTGGCGTAGGCTATGCGCACACCATCGGACGTTGTGCAAAAGCGAATCTGCTGCTCCATGGCGGCCCTATCTTACACCAGCGACATCGTCCCTGCACGGATAGAGACAATAAGGCACTACTCGGAGGCGAAGGCTACCACTCCATCAAATCTTCAGCGCGACGTCCCAGGTGCATCACGCGTCCCCGTCATCCGACCAGTCGCCCTCGAAGACCGTGACGGCGGGACCGGTCATGAAGACTTCGCCAGCGCCGTCCCATTCGAGGGTGAGCGTGCCGCCGGGCAGAGTTATGTCTACTTTGTCGTCGACGAGGCGCTGTAGGTGCGCGGCGACCATGACAGCGGAGGCGCCGGTGCCACAGGCGAGCGTCGGACCGGCGCCGCGCTCCCAGACGCGCGCTTCGATGTGCGAGCGGTCGACGACGCGCGCGACCTCGAAGTTGACGCCGCGTGGGAAGAGCGGGTGGTTGACGACGCTCGGCGCCACTTCGGCGAGCGGGAAGGCAGCGACGGGACGTTCCGGGAAAAGCACGGCGTGCGGGTTGCCCATGGAGACGGCGGTCAGGGGCAGGATGCCGCGGGAGTCGCCGTGCTCGAGCTCGATAGGGATATTGACGAGCGGCGGGTCGGCGTTCACGAGCACCGGTATCTCCTCGGGCGCGAAGCGGGGCACACCCATGCCAACGCGGACGCGCTCGACGGTGGCGCCGCTGCGCTCGACCTGGAGGGTGAGGACGCCGGCGGCGGTCTCGACGTCGAAGAGGTTGTCCTGGGGCTCGACGAGGCGGCGCTCGACGGCGTACTTGGCCAGGCAGCGGATGCCGTTGCCGCACATCTCGGGCTCCGAGCCGTCGGGGTTGATGACGCGCATGCGGACGGCGGCGTGGTCAGACGGCAGGACAAGCAACAAGCCGTCGGCACCGACACCGAAGTGGCGGTCGCAGACGGCGACGGCGAGTCGCGGCCAGTCGCGCTCGTCGCCCTTCGCCTCGACGAGGATGAAGTCGTTGCCGGTGCCGTGCATCTTGACGAAGCGCATGTCAGGCGTTCCTCAGCGCGAGGTCGTGCGTGAGCTGAAGCTGGCCGAGGTGAAGCGCGGCATGCTCGACGACGTGGAGGAGCGCCTCGCGGACGGAGATCTCGTATGGCTCGCCTTCGCCGAACAGATCCGGCGGCGGGACGAGGCGTCGCTCGAGGTCGGCGGGAGAGAGCGAAGCGAGGGCGGATTCGATTTCGTGCGACAGGTTCTTCGCTTCGGCGGCTAGAACTGCGGCGTCGCCACCGGAGGCGCGGAACTCCGCGGGTCGGTCGCGTTCAACTTGCTGACCGCAGGCGATGCCGAGCACCCAGGCGCGGGCGTTGCCCAGGGTGTGCGCGGCGATCGCGTAGGCGCTGTTGGCGCCGGCGATGGACGGACGCCAGTTGAGCTGGGACTGGCTCAGCCCCTGCACGGCCTCGGCGACACGTGTCAGGAGAGAACGTATCTGGTGGCTCAGCGTCTGGACTTCGGTGGTCATCGGGCAAGCCCTTCCCTAATTAGTTCTGACGCCTGTTCGAACGGGTCAGCGGCGGCGTCGAGCCAGCAGATGCGCGGGTCGTCGCGGCGGAACCAGGTGTTCTGCATGCGCGCCACGCGATGTGTCTCCGTTTTCATCGTCGCCGCGACCTCGGCGAGCGACATCTCGCCCTGGAGGTAGCGGACCACCTGCCGGTAGCCGATGCCGGACATAGGTGGCAGATCGGCGGCGTAGCCCCGCGCCAGCAGCGAGCGCACCTCTTCGACGAGGCCAGACGCCAGCATGCCGTCCACACGCTCATCGATGCGGCGATAGAGCTCGGCGCGCGGGCGGTCAATGGCAAGGATAAGCGGCTGGAAGTCCGGCTGCAACTTCTCGCGCGAGGAGGCGCCGGCGGACCGTCGCTGAAGCTCGAGGGCGCGGACGAGGCGGCGAACGTTGCGGGCGTCGACGAGAGCGGCGGCTGTCGGGTCGAGGGCGAGGAGCTCGCGGTAAAGGGCGTCGGGGCCTTCGCGCTCGGCGCGCTCTTCCAGCGAACGGCGCAGGTCGACGTCGGGGGCGACGCGCGGGACCTGCCAGCCTTCGAGAAGGGCCCAGACGTACTGGCCGCTGCCGCCGACCAGGAATGGCGTCAAGTGGCGTCGCCAGATGTCTGCCAGCGCGGCGCGGGCAAGGTCGAGATAACTTGCCAGGCTGAACTCTTCGTCGGGGTCGACGACGTCGATGAGCCAGTGCGGGACGGCGGCGCGCTCTTGCGGCTTCGGCTTGGCGGTCCCGACGTCCATAAAGCGATAGACCTGGCGGGAGTCGGCGGAGACGATTTCGCCGTGGAAGGCGAGGGCGAGGCGGAGGGCGAGGTCGCTCTTGCCGCCGGCGGTGGGCCCGACGACGGCAATCAGAGGAGGCCCAGCATTACGGTGGGTCGGTGCGACTTCTCGGGCTGGCCGTAGATTGGCCGCCGAGGCTGGAAAGCCTCGGCTACGGGGATTCACAAAGGTTGACGCCGAGACTGGAGAGTCTAGACTTTGGGGGCCCGGAGCAGGCGAAGACGCCATGGCTGGGAACGACGGGCCATAAGCAGGCCAGGCGGGCAGGGCTGGTTGATTGCAGCGCTGAGGGTTGAAACCCTTAGCCTTTCCCGCATCTGCAGACCCCGCGGGAGGACTAAAGTCCTCCCCTACATGGTGGAAACCGCTCCTAAGCACTGTGGATGGCACGGCCGAGGCTGGAAAGCCCCGGCTCCGGGGATTAATAGAGGTTGACGCCGAGGCTGGAAAGCCTCGGCTACGGGGATTCACAAAGGTTGACGCCGAGACTGGAGAGCCTCGGCTACGGGGATTCATAAAGGTCGACGCCGAGACTGGAAAGTCTCGGCTACGGGGATTGGTGGGCATCGCCTACTTGGTGGCGGAGATGCGGGCGGACTCGCTGACGATGCGGGCGAAGGAGTCGGCTTTGAGGCAGGCGCCGCCGACGAGCGCGCCGTCGATATCCGGCTGGGAGATGAACTCGGCGATGTTGTCGGGGGTGACGCTGCCGCCGTAGAGGATGCGCAAGGAGTCGCCGCGGGCGGTGTCAAAGAGGGCGGCGACTTCGGAGCGGATGAGGGCGATGGCTTCGTTCGCCATGTCGCCGGTGGCCGCCTTGCCGGTGCCGATGGCCCAGACGGGCTCGTAGGCGACCGCGAAGCCGACGGGAAGGTCGACGCCGTCGAGGGCGCCGCGGGTCTGGCGGACGAGGACGGCGGCGGTCTGGCCGTCTTCGCGCTGCTGCTCCGTCTCGCCGACGCAGAGGATGGGGCGCAGATTCGCGGCGAGCGCGGCTTTGACCTTCTTGTTGACGGTCTCATCGGTGTCGCAGAAGTAGGCGCGACGCTCCGAGTGGCCGATGATAACGAACTCGACGAGGCCCTGGAGCATCATCGGGCTGACTTCGCCGGTGAAGGCGCCCTGGGGCTCCCAGTGCAGGTTCTGCGCGCCGACGCGGATCGAGCTGCCCTTCAGGGAGTCAGAGACGGTCATCAGGAAGGGGAACGGCGGGCAGACGACCTTCTTGACGCCTTCGACGCCGTCGCTGAGGTCGCGGACGGCGGCGGCGAGGGCAACGGCGCTCTCGGCGTTGCAGTGCATCTTCCAGTTGCCGGCGATGATGGGAATGCGTTTCACGGTCAGGCTCCATATTTGGTGAGGCGTTGGGCGTTGGCAAGCGCCAGCGGCAGGGCCGCGGTCGCGGGCATGAGGCCGAGGCCGCCGGCGCGGCAGTTCTTCTCGTCGAAGTTTTCGGTCCTGTCCGGCCGGCACCAGCGGGCGGCGATGACGAAGGGCACGGGATGCCAGCTATGGCCGGCCAGCAGCGACGGTGTCGAGTGGTCGCCGGCGACCATGAATACGTCCGGGTTCAGGCGGCGCAGCAACGGGATGATGCCGTCGACCTCTTCGAGCGCGGCTACCTTCGCGTCGTAGTTGCCGTCTTCGCCGCGGGAATCGGTGGTCTTGTAGTGGATGAAGAAGAAGTCGAAGTCCTGCCAGTGCTCTTCGAGCGTGGCCACTTCGTCCTGGATCGTCATGCCGGTCGGCAGGACCGTCATGCCGACGAGTTTGGCCAGACCGCGGTACATAGGGTAGACGGCGACGGCGGCGGCGTTGAGGCCGAAGACGTCGCCCATGTGCGGGATGTCCGGCCACCTGGAGAAGCCGCGGAGGAGCAGCGCGTTGGCTGGATGCTTGTCGGCGAGGAGCTTGGCGGCCCGGGCAACGAAGTCGTTGACGAGCTTTGCCGTCGATTCCGCTTCCGGACGCTCCGCTTTCGCGGGCAGGGGCGGGACGCCGAGGCGCTGCGGGTCGGTGTCGGCGATGGCGCCGTCGAGAGCTTTGCCGCGCAGGACGAGGAGAAATCGGTGCTCTCGGACCGGCAGGACGAAGACGTCGACGCCGGGCAGCGAGACGTTGCGGAGGTCTTCGCAGAGGGCGGCGCAGGTCTCGGTGCTGATGCGGCCGGCGCGGCGGTCGGTGATTCGCCCGTCGGAGCCGACGGTGCAGAAGTTGCCACGGGCGGCCAGGTCTTCGCGGCGGAGGTCGAAGTCGATGCCCAGCGCTTCGAGGACGCCGCGGCCGACCTTGTATTGCAGCGGGTCGTAGCCGAAGAGGGCGAGATGGCCGGGGCCGCTGCCGGGCGTGATGCCGATGCCGACCGGCACAGTGAGGCCGCAGAGGCCGTCGGCGGCGAGGCGGTCGAGATGGATGGTGTTCGCCTCTTCGAGCTCGGAGCGGCCGGTTTCGGGACGGGGCAGGCCGCCGAGGCCGTCGATGACGAGGAGGAGGATCTTGGTGTCGTTCTTGACGACGAGTTCACGTATGAGGTCGAGGTCCATGGCGTCTCCTGGCTCGACGCCGAGACTGGAAAGTCTCGGCTACGTTAGATCTTTACAGTTCTGCGGGTTGAAACCCGCAGCCTTCCCCAAAACCCCTCCCGTTTCAGGTACGAGCCGCGCTTATCACGAGACCCGGGAGGACTAAAGTCCTCCCCTATGACGGTTGACTGCGTCACATGATTGCAGTTCTGCGGGTTGAAACCCGCAGCCTTCCCCTGTCCCCACCCCGGCGGGAGGACTAAAGTCCTCCCCTACAATCTATTCCTCGCAATCGTCGCAGCGTCATTTCTTGTCCATCAGAGCGGCTACGCCCGGGAGCGTCTTGCCTTCCAGGAACTCCAGGGTGGCGCCGCCGCCGGTCGAGACGTGCGTGAACTTGTCGGTCAGGCCGGCCTGGTCGATCAGGGCGACGGTTTCGCCGCCGCCGACGATGGTCGTCGCCTTCGTGAGCCCGGCGAGAGCTTCGGCGAGAGCTAGCGAGCCTTTGGCGAATGCAGGGTACTCGGCAACGCCGACGGGGCCGTTCCAGAGGACCGTCGTGCAGTCTTCGATCGCTTCGCTGAAGCTGGAGACCGTGCCGGGGCCGATGTCGACGATGCGCAGCTCGCCCGGGATGTCCTCGACGGACACAGTCTCGGACATGGCGTCTTCGGCGATGCGATCGGCGACGACGACGTCTTCGGGCAGGAAGAGCGGTATGCCTTTGTCGTCGGCCTGGCGCATGAGGTCGCGCGCCGTGTCGAGTAGATCGTCTTCGACCAGGGACTGACCAACCTCGATGCCGTTCGCCTTGAGGAGCGTCGAGGCCATGCCGCCGCCGATGAGCAGGCAGTCGATGCGCGACAGGAGATTGCGAAGGACGCCGATCTTGGTGCTGATCTTGGCGCCGCCGATGATGGCCGCGAAGGGACGCGACGGGTTGTTGAGCGCCTTCTCCAGGTAGTCGATCTCTTTCTCCATGAGGAGGCCGGCGACGGCGGGCAGGTAGGCGGCGACGCCGACGGTGGAGGCGTGGGCGCGATGGGCGGTGCCAAAGGCGTCGTTGACGAAGACGTCGGCGAGCTCGGCCAGGGCATGGGACATCTTGGGGTCGTTCGCCTCTTCTTCGGGGAAGAAGCGAACGTTCTCCAGGAGGACGACGTCGCCGGGCTTCATGGCATTCGTCACTTCGACGGCTTTGGGGCCGATGACGTGATAGAGCGTCTGGACGGGCACGCCCAACAGCTCGCTGAGGCGGTCGCCGATGCCAACGTGGGACATGCGTAGCTCTTCGACGACCTTGCCGTCGGGCCGGCCGAGGTGGGAGCAGAGGATGACGCGGGCGCCGTGGTCGCGCAGGTACTGGATGGTCGGCAAGGCAGCGCGCAGGCGGCTGTCGTCAAGGATGCGGCCGGTTTCCTTGTCGAACGGGACGTTGAAGTCGACGCGGACGAGGACGCGTTTGCCCTGAACGTCGATGTCGCGGACGGTCATCTTGTTCATCGGTTCCCTCCGTTGGGCATCCCGCTGCAAACCGCTGCGGGTGGGGTCCTCTGGCTTGCCCTCAGCGTAAATGGTGCGGGACGCGAGCGCAAGGCGGAGCACGATGTCGGGCGCATGGCTGTGTTCGACGCGGGCAGGATGCCCGCTCTACGCGGTTGAGCAGGAGTCAGGTCTCGCGTTGGCGAAGTAGCGGGCGAGGAGTTCGACCGCGCCGAGGCTCGGGCCGCGAGATGAGGGAACCACACTGAGGGTTGAAACCCCTGCCTAGCGGCAGGCACGCTCAGCCTACTGGAAGTTCGACGCGGGCAGGATGCCCGCTCTACGCGGTTGAGCAATGTTCATGTTTCACGGTTCACGAAATAGTGCGCAAGACGCTGCAAGTCGCGGCGGCGCGCGGGGACGAGGTCAATCGCGTCGAGGAGGCGCAGGCCGTCGGCGGCGAAGCGCTCGGCGGCCTCCTGGGCGCGGGCACGGGCATTGCAGCGCTCGAGGATGGCGATGGCGCGGGCAACGTCGTCGTCGGTCAGCGTCTCCTTCGCGTAGATGGCTCGTAAGGCGGCGCGGTCGGACGGCGAGGCGTTCTCCAGCGCGTAGACGACGGGGAAGGACTTCTTGCGGGCGCGGACGTCGTCGCCGGTGGGCTTGCCGGTCGCGCGGCTTTCGCCCCAGATGCCGAGGAGGTCGTCGCGAACCTGGAAGGCGAGGCCAAGCTTCTCGCCGAAACGCTCGAAGGCGCTGACGACGGCGGGCGAGGCTTCGCCAACGAGGGCGCCGCTTGCGGCCGACGCGGCGATGAGCGCGGCGGTCTTGCCGGAGATCATGGTCAGGTAGTCGCCGGCGGTTACGTCGAGGCGCTTTTCGAGGTCGAGGTCGAGGTACTGGCCTTCGCAGAGACGCAGAGAAGCGGTGTCGAGGAGGCGAGAGACGGCGGCAAAGCGCCGGGCGTCGACGCCGGCTTCGAGGAGACGATGCAGCGAGACGTGGGCCAGGGCGAACATGCCGTCGCCGGCGTTCACGGCGAGCGGGACGTCGAATGCGCGCCAGAGGGTGTCGCGGCCGTGGCGCTGCGAGCTCTTGTCTTCGATGTCGTCGTGGATGAGGCTGAAGTTATGCAGGAGCTCCAGCGCGGCGGCCAGGGGGAGCGCCGTTTCGACGTCGCCGCCGACGGCTTCGCAGGCGCAGAGGCAGAGCAGAGGGCGAACGAGCTTGCCGCGAAGGGCGCCTTCGCCGTCACCATTCTGCCAGCCGAGGTGATAGCGCATGAGGTCGTAGTGAGGCAGGTCGCGGCCTTCGAAGGCGCGCCGCAGCTCGGCCTCGATGCGCGGGCCAAGCCGGTCGAGCAGGGGTTGCAGCGAGGCGTCTTTGTCGGCGGCCGTCATGCGAAGGCGACGCGTCCTTTCGAAAGTCTAGGCGTCGTCGCGCCGCGCCTCCAGCGCCTCGAGCTTCGCCAGGCGGCGGGCGTGGCGACCGCCTTCGAACTCGGCGGCGAGAAAGGCGTCGACGACGTCGCGCGCCACGCCCTCGCCGATGCACCAGGCGCCGAGGCAGAGGACGTTGGCGTTCGTGTGCTGGCGGGCGCGTCGGGCGGCGAAAGTGTCGTGGCAGAGGCCGGCGCGGATGCCGCGGACCTTGTTGGCGCAGACCGTCATGCCGACGCCGTTGCTGCAGATGAGGATGCCGAGGTCGGCTTCAGCGCCGGCGACGGCGAGGGAGAGCGGGATAGCGACGTCGGTGTAATCGACCGGGGCTTCGCCCATGCAGCCGAAGTCCTGGATGACGTGTGAGGCGGCGGCGAGATGCTGCATGAGGGCGAGCTTCAGCCGGAAACCGCGGTGGTCGCAGCCGATGGCGATGCGCATTCTAGTCGCCTCCGAGTTCGAGCCTGACGCCTGCCGCGGCCTCGAGCTCCTCGCGGGCGAGAGCGCCTTCGCGCAGGATACGCGGCGGGTCGACCGTCAGGTCCAGCACCGTCGATTCTACGCCAAGAGGCGCCGGGCCGTCATCGATGATTATGTCTACTTCGTCGCCGAGATGACGCGCGCCTTCGTCGGCGGTGCGCGCCGGCACCTCGCCGGAGCGATTGGCGCTGGTACCCGTGATGGGCCTTCCGAGGGAGCGGATCACCGCCAGCGGGACGGGGTGAGCGGGCGCGCGAAGGGCCACCGTGTCGCCGCCCGCCAAGGCGACGGAGTGGAACGTCTCGGCGCGTCGCAAGACGAGGGTGAGCGGGCCGGGCCAGAAGCGGGAGGCTAACATAAGCGCTAATTCCGGCATCTCATGAACCAGTGCGCTTGTCTGGTCGATATCCGCGATGAGAATAGGCAGCGGGGCATCGAGCGGCCGTCTTTTCGCTTCGTATAGCTTGCGCACGGCTTCGTCGTTCGCGGCGTCGGCACCGAGGCCGTAGAGGGTGTCGGTTGGAAATGCCACAAGCTTTCCCTGCCTGAGAGCGTCGACGGCGGCAGTCAGGGCCGCGTCGGGAAGTTCGCTCCAATTGAGAATGCGCATAGACGAAAAGATAGAAGGGGGGATTCCCTTTCTTGACGGCAGTATAGCACGCTGGTATGGTGAAGTCGATGATGTGGGTTCCACGGGCCGAGGCTGGAAAGCCTCGGCTACGATCAGAATAGATTCCCCCGGTAGATGAGCGAATTAGACAGCAGCTACCGCGTTCCCACCAGCGACGACATCGAGGTGTCGACGTATCTGGAGATTGCGCGGGAAAAGGGCGGCGAGCAGCCCATCCTGAGCGAAGAGCCGTCCGGCGCAGGGCCAGAGACGATTGTCGTTATCGACTTCGGGTCGCAGTACAGCATGCTCATCGCCCGGCGGATCCGCGAGTGCAACGTCTACTGCGAGATCGTGCCGCACACGGCCGCTTGGCAGGACGTTTCGCGACTGAACGTGAAGGGCTTCGTCCTCTCCGGCGGGCCGGCCAGCGTATACGGCGACAAGGCCCCGCTGGCGCCGACTTTTATCTTCGAGAAGGGCTTCCCCGTGCTCGGCATTTGCTACGGGATGCAACTGCTGGCGCATCAGCTCGGCGGGCGCGTGACGCCGAGCGACAAGCACGAGTACGGCCACACGATCATCCACCAGTCGGAGCCATCGGAGCTGTTCGCGGAGCTGCCGCCGGCGATTCCGGTCTGGATGAGCCACGGCGACCAGATCGCGCAGATGCCGTCGGGCTTCCATTCGCTGGCCTACACCGACAACTCGCCGGTGGCGGTGATGGGCAACGAGCACGGCATGCTGGGGCTGCAATTCCACCCGGAGGTCGTGCATACGCCGCAGGGCAAGCAGATCATCCGCAACTTCCTCTACCGCATCTGCGGCTGCCGTGGCGATTGGACGCCCTCGAACTTCGTGGCGGAGAGCATGGAGCGTATTCGCGAGCAGGTCGGCGATGGGCGCGTCATCTGCGCCCTCTCCGGCGGCGTCGACTCGGCGGTGGCGGCGACGCTGGTGCACCAGGCGGTCGGCGACCAGCTTACGTGCATCTTCGTCAACAACGGCCTGCTGCGTCGCGAGGAGCCGGAGCGGGTGCTCGAGACCTTCCGGCGCAATCTGAAGATGAACCTGGTTTACGTCGACGCGACGGACCGCTTTCTAGAGACGCTGGCGGGCGTCGTCGATCCGGAGACGAAGCGCCACCGCGTCGGCGAGGAGTTCATCCGCGTCTTCGAGGAGGAGGCCGGCAAGCTGGGCCGCGTCGACTTCATGGTGCAGGGCACGACGTACCCGGACGTCATCGAGAGCGCGTCCTCGCCCACCGGCGACGGGGCCGCCGCCAAGATCAAGACGCATCACAACGTCGGCGGGCTGCCCAGCCATATGACGCTTAGGCTCATCGAGCCGCTGCGACACCTGTTCAAGGACGAGGTGCGGCAGGTGGGCCAAGCGGTCGGGCTGCCGGAGGAGATGGTGTTCCGTCAGCCATTCCCGGGGCCGGGCCTTTCAATTCGAATCATCGGCGAGGTGACGCCGGAGAAGCTGGAGACGCTGCGGGCCTGCGACTGGGTGGTGATGAACGAGATCAAGAAGGCGGGGCTGTATCGCGACCTGTGGCAGGCGTTCGCGGTGCTGACGGACAGTCGCAGCGTGGGCGTGATGGGCGACTTCCGGACGTACGGGCACGTGGTGGCGCTGCGGCTGGTGACGGCGGAGGACGCGATGACGGCGGACTGGGCGCGGCTTCCGTACGACCTGCTGGCGCGGATGGCGAATCGAATCGTGAACGAGGTGCCGACGGTGAACCGGGTGGTGTACGACATCACGTCGAAGCCGCCGGGCACGATTGAGTGGGAATAGGGAGAAAGGGCCTCTCGCCAAAGGAGGCGTGCGTGATGTCCGGAAACGAGACTCTGAACGATGATCAGCAAAAGCTATTGGGGTTCGTGCCGGAAGATGGCTCTGTCATTGGCAACACTCGGCTCCGAGAGCTGTTGGGGTGGGAGCCAGCTCATTATTTCGAGGTTCGCAACCAGCTGGTAGAGCGGGACATGCTGTCGACTGGGAGAGGCCGTGGCGGAAGCGTTTATCGTCTGAAGCCAATCCTTTTGCCGAAGACTACTGAGGAGAGTGCGAAACCAGCTGCTCCTGAGTACCTTAAGGAGCATGACCTGTACAAGCCGATCGCGGCAGCACTGCGTGTTGGGTGGTCACAAACGCTGCCACACGCGAATTTCCTCGTAGAGATTACAGCGAGGCAGGGGTGGAAGAAGACGGGTGGGATGTGGACACGACCAGACATTACCGTCATAACAGTGGATACATATGCATACGTCCCCGGCAAGTTCATCGAAGTCATAACATATGAGGTCAAACCCGCGGGGGACTATTGGAGCGTATCAGGCGTCTTTGAAGCCGCATCTCACTCGCGGTTTGCCACTCAAACACTTCTCCTCATTCACTGTCCTGGTGGCTCAGAGACGGTTCCTCTGGAACAACGAGATCGGCTTCAAGAGGAGTGTGTGCGGTTTGGGATAGGATTGGGGTTTTGCAAGGATCCGGCGTCCTACGACACCTACGAATTCGTCGTTGAGCCGCAGCGTAGGCAACCGGATCCAGCGGAGATGAACCGGTTCATTGAGCAGCAGTTCACGCAGAGCAGCAGGAACCAGATCGCTCTCTGG
The DNA here is from genome assembly GCA_049511815.1 of Dehalococcoidia bacterium. GTDB lineage: Bacteria > Chloroflexota > Dehalococcoidia > DSTF01 > JALHUB01 > JALHUB01. The sequence goes on along the minus strand of JBEKXP010000003.1, from coordinate 1,969 downwards.
CTGAAGTAAGCCCTCAACTTCATAATCCCCGGTGATAGGCCTAGCGCTTAAGGTCTTCTCGACCTTGCGGCTGGCGCTCCCACCGGCTACGATCACGACGGCAAGACGCTAGTACCCCATTCGCAAGAGGAAGCGGTTGCGAGTTCTCATCGTCGGGTCCGGCGCGCGTGAGCACGCCCTCGCCTGGAAGCTGCGCCAGTCGCCGCGCCTCGACGCCCTCTACGTCTCCCCCGGTAACACCGGCACAGCCCAGATCGCGGACAACCTCTCGGTCAAGGCCAACAACGTCGAAGGCATCGTGCGGACGGCGCAGGAGCAGGCAATCGATCTTGTTGTCGTCGGGCCGGAGGAGCCGCTGACGCTGGGGCTCGTCGACCGGCTGGAGGGCGCGGGCATCGCCGCATTCGGGCCGAGCAAGACGGCGGCGCAGATCGAGGCGAGCAAGGTGTTCGCGAAAGACCTGATGGTCCGCCACGGCATCCCGACCGCGAAACACGCCAGCTTCGATTCGATGCAGGAGGCGGGCACGTACATTGCCGAGCACCGCGAGCCGCTGGTCATCAAGGCGGACGGGCTGGCCGCCGGCAAGGGGGCGATCCTGACGCGCGACTCGGCGGAGGCGCTGGAGGCGGCCGACGCCCTGCTCTGCGACCGCGTGCTGGGCGAAGCGGGCGCGCGCATCGTCGTCGAGGAGCGGCTAAGCGGGCGCGAGGTGTCGGCGCAGGCGTTCACAGACGGCAGCAGTGTGGTGCCGATGCCGCTGTCGTGCGACCATAAGGCGGTCTTCGACTACGACGAGGGACCGAACACGGGAGGCATGGGCGCGTACAGCCCGCCCGGCTGGCTCTCGCGCGAGACGGTCGACTGGATAGACGAGCACATCACGCGCGCCACCGTCCGAGCGATGGCCGAAGAGGGGCGTCTGTACCGCGGCGTCATCTACCCCGGGCTGCTGGTGACGGAGAGCGGGCCGAACGTCCTTGAGTACAACTGTCGCTTCGGCGACCCGGAGACGCAGGCGATACTGCCGCGCCTGAAGAGCGACCTGCTGGACGTGCTGTGGGCGGTCGCGACGGGGCGACTGCACGAGGCGAGCGTCGAATGGCGCGAGGAGGCGTGCGTGGCGGTGGTGCTGGCGTCCGGCGGCTACCCGGGCAAGTACGAGACGGGCTTCCCAATCGAGGGGCTGGACGATATCGACGACGATGTTATGCTGTTCCACGCCGGCACGAAGACGGACGACGACGGCCGGATTGTGACAAACGGCGGCCGCGTGCTGACGGTGTCGGCGCTGGGAACGACGCTGGCGGAAGCGCGTCGGAAGGCGTACGCGAACGTGGAGCGGATCCGCTGGCCGGGCGTGCACTTTCGGACAGACGTCGGCGGGCGCCGGCAGCGTCCGCGGCCGGAATGGCTGGAGATACCATGACTCTAATGCCGGCACTACGGCCAGTGACAGGACAATCAGAACCGTCTTGATCCGGGAGGGTCGACTTTGAACGCAGAGATGGGAGAGCTTCTCGTCGGCGCGTACTTGCAGCTCGTCGAGCACTGCGACTTCGTGGGCTACAATGTGCGGGCACCCGGCGGGAAGCTTGCCGGTCTCGACGAACTCGACGTAGTAGGGCTGCGTTTTGCTGACGACACGGCGTATCTGTGCGAGGTTACGACTCATGTTGGGGGTGTGCTCTATGGAAAGAGCTACGACTCGACATTGAAGCGGATACAGAGCAAGTTTGAGAAGCAAAAGGCGTATGCAGCCAAGTATCTGGAGAACTTCGACAAACACATCTGCCAATTCTGGGCGCCGCGTGTTCCCGTCGGCTACATGACCGAACGTCTCGCGCAGATCGATGGTCTACAGGTTGTGATCAACGGCGAGTACAAGCGCCGCGTCGACCTTCTGCGGAAGAGGGCCCGAAAGGAGCAGCAACCGACCGGCAACGATGCCTTCCGAATGCTTCAAATT
>JBEKXP010000002.1:0-34645 GCA_049511815.1 Dehalococcoidia bacterium | reverse complement strand
GACGCCGTTCATCCAGGTCAGCTTCTCGACGTCGAAGATCGCAGGGTTCTTGACGATGCGCTCCAGGCTGAAGTGGCGGATGAACTCCTCCCGCGAGATGATCTCCGTGTGGTCGTCCAGCGACCAGCCGAGCAGCCCGAGGAAGTTGAACATCACTTCCGGCAGGTAGCCCTGGCGCTTGTACTCCAGCAGCGAGACGGCGCCGTGCCGCTTGCTCAGCTTTGCGCGGTCCGGACCCAGGATCATCGGCAGGTGGGCGAACACCGGCGGCGCGTAGCCAAGCGCAGCGTAGAGCAGCAGGTGTCGCGGCGTGCTCGGCAGCCACTCGTCGGCGCGAAGGACGTGGCTTATCTCCATCACGTGATCGTCGACGACATTAGCCAGGTGATAGGTGGGAAAGCCGTCCGACTTGAGCAACACGAAGTCGTCCAGCGTCTCGTTCTCGAAGGCGACGTGGCCGCGGACGACGTCGTCGAACTCCGTGCGACCGGAGAGCGGCGTCTTGAAGCGCACCACAGGCTTTATGCCCGTCGCCTCCTCCTGCGCGCACTCTGCGTCGCTCAGAAAGCGGCAGCGACGGTCGTATCGCGGCGGCTCCTTGCGACGCGTCTGTTCGGCGCGTACCTGCTCCAGCCGCTCCGGCGAGCAATAGCAGCGATAGGCGGCGTCCTTCGCGATGAGCTCGTCGGCGGCGCGATGGTAGCGCTCCAGTCGTTGCGACTGGAAGTACGGACCGTGCGGCCCGCCGACCTCCGGCCCTTCGTCCCAGTCGAGGCCCAGCCAGCGCAGGCTGGCGACAATGGCGTCGAGGGCCTCGGAGACCAGGCGCGTCTGGTCGGTGTCCTCTATGCGCAGCACGAAGCCGCCGCCCTCGTGTCGGGCGAAAAGCCAGTTGAAGAGGGCGGTACGTATGTTGCCGACGTGCGGTATGCCCGTCGGGCTGGGCGCGAAGCGGACGCGAACGGTCATGGCGGCATCATTCGGGGCAGCGGTGCATTCCGGCTGCCCGACCTCGTATCTATGATAGCAGGGAAGCTACTTGAGATAGGCGCCGGGAATCCCGACCCAGCCGAGCGCCGTCATGACCGCCATGTCGGCCAGGGCGACGGCCGTGAGCACGCCGGACAGCGCGATTGGCCTTTCGTCGCCGTAGCCGCGCAGCCCAAGTCGGACGAAGTCGGCGATCTGGTCCCGCAGCCCCTCGAAGCCCAGGCTAACGAACATCGTCACCATCGCAGCGACCGTCAGCAGCACAAACGACAGCATGAACCCGGCGATGACGTGCTCCCAGCGCCCCGGCGCGCCGCCGTCGCCGACCAGCCAGCGACTGATGAAGTAGTTGAGCAGCCCGGGTACGACTATGAACGCGGTTATGATGATCAGGCCGAGAAGCAGGTCCATTGCCACCTCCCTGTGACGCGAGAACGGCTCAACGAGGACGATTGCCCGCATTCTAGTCGAAAGCAGCGCCAGTCTCAAGCGCCCGCTCATCGATAGTGCCGCTCGAGTTCCGAGGCGTAGCGCGCGCCGACGACCGCGGCGTTCTCGCCCAGCCAGTCGCTCAGGCGGGTGCGACCGGTCGGAGGCGCGCTGGAAACGAGCAGGCCTGCCATCAGGCCGACGACTTCCTCCTGCGTCAGAACAACATCGCGCACCAGCAGCCCGACGACCCGCGAGAGGCGCAGCGCCGGTCCGGGCGGAATGTGGACTATCCGGGCCCTGCTCCCGATTCTTTCCCGGATGAGGCGGACCAGAGCATCGAACGTGAAGGTCTCGGGACCCACCGCGTCGAACGTCTCGTTGCCATCACGCTCCGCTGCTGCTACGGCCATGTCGGCCATGTCCTCCACGTAGACCGGCTGAAGGCGGTATTCGCCGCTTCCGAGGACGGTGAAGACCGGGAAGCGACGCAGCAGCCAGGCGATATTGTTGATGAGGATGTCTTCCTTTCCGAAGATGACCGTCGGCCGGACGATGGCGTAGGACAGCTTCGACTCCGCTATCACCCGCTCCAGCACCCCCTTGCCGCGGAAGTACGGCAGCGGCGAGTCTTCGTCAGCGTTCGTGATGCTCACGTGGACAATCCTCCGGACGCCGGCCTCCTCGGCGGCGCGGATCAGAGTCTTCGTGTTCGCCACCGCCTCATCGAAGGTCGTCTCGCCATGAGAGAATCGCACCCAGTAGGTGTTGAAGAGAGTCGTGGCTCCACGCAGACTGTCGACCAGCGCGGGCGGGTTCTCGAAGTTGAACGGAACGGCCTCAACGCGGCCACCGAAAGGATCGGGGCGGTCCGCATGGCCGGTCAGCGTTCTGACGCGCCTCCCCTGCGACAGCAATCGCTCTGTGATATAGCGGCCGGTATAGCCAAAGGCGCCGGTAATGACGTTTAGCTCGCTCTCCGTCACGTCACACCTCCCTGTGCGCTGCTAGCGATTCAGCTTACCGTCTTCGCTCCGAGGAGCCAAAGCGCCTTGGCCAGGTCTGCGGGCAGCGGCGACTCGAACGACATCGGCCGGCTATCGGCGGGATGGCTGAAGGCGATACGCCAGGCGTGCAGGAACTGGCGCCCCACCAGCGTCGACCGCTTTCCATAGAGCTCGTCGCCGACGATGGGATGCCCGACGCCGGCGAGATGGACGCGTATTTGGTGCGTCCGGCCGGTAGACGGCGCGACTTCGACGAGCGTGAAGCCGGCGAGGCGTTCGACGACGCGATAGGCCGTCCTGGCGGGCCGTCCGCCTTCCACGATGGCCATGCGCTTGCGGTTCCGCGGGTCGCGACCGATGTCGCCCTCAATAGCGCCTTCCGTCGGCTCGAGGCCGCCGCTCACCAGCGCCAGGTACCGCTTCTCCACGAGGCGCTCCTTCAACTGTCGCGATAGGTCGGCCCGTGCCCGCTCGTTTCGGGCGACCAGAAGGAGGCCGGAGGTGTCCTTGTCCAGCCGGTGAACGATGCCCGGTCGCAGCGCCTCGCCCGTGCCCGCCAGGTCCGGGTAGCGGGCCAGCAGGGCGTTGACCAGCGTATGGCGCGCTCGGCCGGCTCCAGGATGAACGGCCATGCCGGCGGGCTTGTCGACGACCAGGATGTCGCTGTCCTCGTAGATGATGCTCAGCGGAATGGCTTCGGGACGCGGCGCCGGCGCTTCGGACGGCGGCACGCGGACGTCGATGACATCGCCGGCTCGGATGGCGTAGGACGCTCTGGCGGGCCGACCGTTGACTGTCGCCAGGCCTTCGTCGACGAGCCGCCGCGCCTGAGAGCGCGAGACGCCCGGGCAGCGGGCGGCGATGAAGACGTCGAGGCGTTTGCCGTCGTCTCCCTGGACGGCCAGGTGGAAACTCTGCTCCGTCAGGTCTCTCTCTTCCGCCATATCGTGTCGCTGAGGGTGAGGAAGACAACGATAGCGACTACGCCGACCGTGATCGACGAGTCGGCGACGTTGAAGGCCGGCCAGTGCGGCCATTGGATGAAGTCGGTCACTTCGCCGACGCGCACGCGGTCGCTCAGGTTGCCGACGGCGCCGCCGAGCTGAAGCCCGAGGGCGATGCGCAGGATTCGGTTGTCCATCGGCGGGTACAGGTAGTACAGGAGGATAGCGCCGAGCCCAAGGAGCGTCGTCACCGTGAGAAAGAACGTCTGCCCCTGCAGCATCCCGAACGCGGCGCCGGTGTTGGTCACCCGCACGATGCGCACCGGGCCGCTCTCCGGGAAGGACTGGCCCAGGCGCATGTTAGCACGCACGAGATACTTCGTAAGCTGGTCGAGCGCGAACACCGCCACGGCGACCAGGAAGAAGGGCGAATCCTTGCGGAGTCGCGACCAGAAGCGGCCCTGGTCTGCGACCGGCTGCTGCGTCCCAATCATTGCGTCTTCCATCGTCGGCTGCGGGCTCGGATGTCTTTCACGTCAGCTTCGATCATAGCATTGGCTCGGGAGGGGTAGCAACGAGGCGAGGTCGCTCCGGAAGTTTGCAAAGCGAGGGTCGAGCCCAACCGGGCCCGACCCTGCTGTCATCTCCTTGAAGCACCGCTTATTGCGGCGGCTGAAGCGATTCCGTGACGGCGTTCACGTCCGACACTTCCCACGTGATCTGGCCATTTGTTACCTGCCCGCCCGGCGGGTAGCCGACGTTAATACTCGCTTTGGCCGGCCAGCCACCGTTATCGACGCGCCAGAGGTCCATGTTGAAGCTCGTCGGCTGGTCCTCCTCGCCGGTGCTGCCGAATATCTCGGCGAGCTTCGACATCATGTCCGCGTCAACCTGGCTGATCTGGTAATGGTGCGCCTGGACGCCGTTCACCTCTTCCTCGCCCTGGTCTTTGCTCATGGCGACGAGCTGATCGATCGGGAAGCTGCCCCAGAAGTCTCTCGGCATCAGGCCCGCGACCTCGCCCTCCGCTTCGTCAACGCTCAACGTCGTCCACGACTCATCGCCTTCGTTCTGCGTCCACGCCTGCTGGCCTACGATGATCAGCGAGCTTATCGGAGTCGTCGAATCAGACAGGTAGAAGTCCATGCGGATGTTGCCCGGGTTCTCAACCGTCCCCTTTATCTCGATGCTCGTCGCGCCGTCCGCCGACAGATTCATGTCGTAGCGGTAGCTTTGGAGAGACGCGAACGGGTCCGGGACGGGCGTGCCGCTCTGGGTGGGCGCGGCGGCAGGCGTCTGCGACGACTGGTCCGACGACGTCGGCGGCGTCGCGGTGCCGCTTCCCTTTCCTCCGCCGCCGCAGGCAACAAGCCCGATGGCGAGAAGCAGGGGCAGAACCAGTAATAGACGACGCATATTGGGGGACCTCCCTTAGCGAAGGTGTTTGTACAAGCCGGCCGTGCGAATCAACGTACGAATAGCGTAGGCGTTCGAGGAGGCAAGGTCAAGGCGGCGGAAAGCCTGTCGCCGTTTACGGATCGCCTTTGTGCGTGCTACACTTGGCTGCGCGGGCCCCCATCGTCTAGTGGCCTAGGACGCCACCCTTTCAAGGTGGAAACGGGGATTCGATTTCCCCTGGGGGTACCAGACAGTCCCACTTCTCCCTAGATTTGCCCGCGCCAGATCCCGACAGGCTCGAAACGCATGGGCACGTCGACGAGGATCAACTCACTTGGTTCACGCGCTGCGATTGCTAGCGCCCGCTGGTCTGTCACTTTCGCGGCGTCGCCGGTCGTGACAGACTCGCCGTCAAGCGCGGCTGCGCCCTCGATCAAATAGACGTACACACCACGCCCCTCGCCGATTTCGTGCACAACTTCCGTGCCCACTCTGAGCGAAGCCACATAGATCGAGGCGTCCTGGTGGATCTTCACCACGTCGCCGCCTTCAGGCCCCATGACCTTCAGGAGACGGTCCGCCCGGTCTTCCCGGGTGAAGACTCGCTGCTCGACCTGCGGCTTGAGGTTCGGCGTGTCCGGCAGGATCCAGATCTGGATGAACCGCATCGGTGCGTCCTTCGACGCGTTCTGCTCCGAATGGAGCGCGCCGGAGCCAAGCGTCATCCGTTGGACGGAGCCTGCAGGCAGCGGGCCGTATGCCCCGCCAACGTCGTCCTCGTGACCGAAGGTTCCTTCGACCACGTAGGTCAGGCCTTCGATGTCGCGGTGCGGATGCAAAGGCCAGATCGCGCCAGGCACGAGGCGGTCGTCGTTGAAGACCCGCATTGCGCCGAAGCTGTCGTTTTCCCGATCCCGATACCGGTCGAAGGAAAAGTGCCACCGCGCGTGGAACCACCCGCCTTCGATATCGTAGATGTCTTTCTCACGACGGATCTTGATCATGCCTCTAACCGCCTGATGTGTAGGTTAAACATTCCTCGTGCAACCGAGGTGATCGCCGGGTCAAGCCATATGAAGGATAGGTGAATGCGGCCCCTTTAGGCTCGTGAGCCGAAGCGGGCCGCGATGTCGGCTTAGCGTCGGCATCGAAGACTCCATCCCCGGAGCGGGCTTCCCTTCCGGCATTTCCCCGGGGCTTGACAGAGGCTCCTCATCCGTTACAATGGTAGTAATGCGATAGACTTGCTGCCTCCAGTCGGGCCAGGCAAATGAGAGTATCCACCAAAGGCAGATACGGCACACGGGCGATGCTGGACGTCGCTTTGCACGCGGACGAGGGTCTCATTCACCTGAGAGACGTCGCCGACCGGCAGGAGATCTCCAAGAAATACCTCGAGCATCTGGTGGCCCGGCTCGAGGCGGACGGCCTGCTGAGGACGGTCCGCGGCGCGGGTGGCGGAATCACCCTCACGAAACCACCGTCCGAGGTGACGGTCCTGGAAATCTTGTCAGCCCTGGAGGGCTCCCTGGCTCCCGTCGAGTGCGTCGATCGGCCTGAGGTGTGTCCTCGCTCGGTCGACTGCGGCGCGCGCGACCTCTGGACCGAGTTGGACGGGGTCATTACCGGCTTCTTGGGGTCGATCACGCTTGAGGACCTCTGCGCGCGGCAGCGGGAGAAGGACAGGCCCGCCGCTCTCACGTACTACATCTGACGGCTGCGCAGGAGCCTCCGTTATCGGGGGCCAACTCTTGGGGGGAACGGATGACTCTGGCGGGCATCCAGACTTACGTCTTTCACGTAGACGGCATGCACTGCAAGGCGTGTGTCCTTCTCACGCAGAGCGAGCTGGCGGAGCACCCACGGATCGTCTCGGCCAGGTCCAGCCTGAGAACGCATTCTGTGGAGATCCGCGGGAACTTCGGCAACAGGCCGCTCGACGAAATCGCCTCAGACCTATCGACGTACTTGAGCCAGCATTCGCTATCGACGACCGCGCGGGACGGACGTGTGCACTGGGAGGAGTTCAGCATCGCCGTCCCAATTGCTATCAGTTGCGCAGCCCTTTTCGTGCTCCTGCAAGAGATGGGCGTTGTCAACCTCGTGAGCGGAGACAACGTCACCTACAGCACGGCATTCCTGATCGGTGTCGTCGCGTCTCTTTCAACGTGCATGGCGATCGTCGGCGGCCTCGTGCTCTCGATTTCGGCGACATTCGCGCGGTCAGGCGACAGGGTGAGACCGCAGGCGCTGTTCCACGGCGGCCGCATCGCATCTTTCCTCGTCCTGGGCGCAGTGATCGGCCTGATCGGCTCCGCGTTCCGTCTCAATGGGACGGGCGCTTTCCTCCTGAGCATGGGTGTCGCCCTGTTTATGCTCGTGCTCGGCTTGAATCTGCTCGACGTGTTTCGCTGGGCGGCGCCGCTGCAACCGTCGATGCCGGGCTTCATATCGAAAAGAGCGCTGGGTACTGCCAACACGACGCACATGCTGACGCCGGCGCTGGTTGGTGGCGCGACGTTCTTCCTGCCCTGCGGCTTCACGCAGGCGATGCAGCTCTACGCCGTCTCGACGGGCAGTCCCGTTTCAGGCGGCCTGACGATGCTCTTCTTCGCTCTCGGGACGCTTCCGGCGCTGTCGCTGCTCAGCTTCACATCGCTGGCCCTCCGAACGCGGACGAAGCAGGGGACATTCTTCAAGACAGTCGGACTGCTCGTGATCCTTTTCGCTCTCTTCAACGTCGCCAACAGCCTGGCGGCGATAGGCGTGGTTCGGCCGGTGTTCAATTGGTAGCCCGAAAAAGGTGAGCAGGATGAAACCGATAGTTACCTCTGCCCTGTTATTTGTCGTTGCCGCTGCGTTAGTGAGTGTCGCGGCGGTGGTCGTGGTCGCTCGCGGTAGCGCGAAATCCGGAGCCACGGCGACGCCCAGCGTCTCGGCGGCCGGCCAAAACCAGGTCATCGAGATCACCGCCAAAGGCGGCTACCGTCCTCAAAACAGCACAGCGAAGGCCGGCACGCCCACGACTCTCAAGATCAAGACCAGCGGAACTTTCGACTGCTCGTCGGGCCTGAGCATCCCGAAGCTCGGCTATCACACCCAGCTTCCGTCGTCCGGTGAAACGGTCGTCAATGTGCCGCCCCAGCAGGCGGGATCGACGCTGCGAGGAGTGTGCTCGATGGGGATGTACAGCTTCACCATCCGGTTCGAGTAGGAGGCAATCCGCTACCGAACAAGGTGTGACGGCTTGCGATGGTTGCGAACAGGAGGTATGCATGGTAGTTTGCCCCGCTTCAGGTGCCGCGAGATGGAGGCGCCAATGCAACGCACACCGTGAGCTATGGTGCATGTCCTGCACTAAATCAAACAGACGGAATGACTAGCAGGGTCAGGAGGTGACCGAGATGGCAACAAGAAGCGAGGCCCGTTCAGTCGGGCAGAGGGAGTTCACCGGGGGGTCGACCGGGGTCAGGCAGGTAGGCATCGATCGGACTTGGGTGGCCACCCTACCAAATATCCTCACTCAATCCGTCATGGTACCGGCCATGCTCTTGTCGCGGCTGGCGATGGGCTGGATCTTCCTATACGCCGGTATCGACAAGATCATCACGCATTTCAGCGCCTCGGGCTATCTACTTCATAGCACGAAGGGGCCGCTGACCTTCTGGTTCCACGGCCTCGGCTCGAATCAGGCGGCGATGAATGTGATCAACCCGCTGGTCATCTCGGGTGAGATCCTGATCGGGATGACGCTCGTACTGGGACTCTTCACGCGGGGTGGCGTCTTCTGGGGATCCGTGATCTTGATGATGTTCTATCTGTCCCAGTGGCCTCCGACGACCAACCCGTTCATGGGATACCACCTGGTGTACATCCTGCTGCTGGTCCTACTGGGTGGGTTAGGGGCAGGACGGATACTTGGCCTGGACGCTCTGGTGGAGCGGATACCCTGGGTCAAGCGGAATCGGGCGGTTACCCTGCTGCTAGGGTGACGAAGAGTCGAGTCAAATACGGGGGCGGCTGCACCAGCCCAGAGCACCATCGACTGGATGGACTTTCAGAGGCGAGTGCGGCCGCTCTCCGACCTATGCGGTCTATGGGCTTTAGCGGAAGCGCCGGCTGCGTCGGCTTCGCGTCGGCGCTGAGGACTCTACCACCGGGACGGGCTTCCCTTCCGGCGTCACGCGCGGAAGCTTTCTGCCCAGGCCCCTCTCGATCTCATGCCACTTCGGCAGGTCCGCCGGGCCGAGCAGGGTGATCGCCTGGCCGGCACGCCCCATACGACCCGTGCGGCCGACACGATGCGTGAACAGCTCGTGGGTCTCGGGAAGCTCGTAGTTGATGACTCGACCGATGTGGAGCACGTCCAGGCCGCGCGCGGCGACGTTGGTTGCAACCAGGATCGGCGTCGTGCCGTCACGGAACCGCTTGACCACCTGGTCGCGCTGCTGCTGCGATAGATTGCCCTGAAGCACGTCGGCGGTATAGCCCAGGCGAACGAGTTTCTGCCCGAGATTGCGGACTCCGTGCTTGGTGCGTCCAAAGACGAGGGTTGCGCCCTCGGTCTCCTGGTCGAGCAGCTTGCAGAGGACGGCGAACTTCTCCTCGTGCCAAATTTCGCAGACTTCATGCTCAATACTGAGGCCGTCGCCGGCATCCGGGTTCATCTGGATGACCTCGGGGCTCTTCAGGTAGCGCGCCGCCACCTCCTGCACCCATTCGGGAGTCGTGGCGGAGAAGAGGCTGGTCTGCCGTTCGCGCGGCGTTACGGCGACGATCCGCTCGACGTCGGGCGCGAACCCGCGATCCAGCATCTCATCCGCCTCGTCGAGGACGAGGAACCTGACGGCGTTAAACTGCAGCGACCGTCGGGCCAGCAGATCGAGTATCCGGCCGGGAGTGCCGACGACGATCTGGCAGCCGCGTCGAAGCGTTTCTTGCTGCGGCCCGATGGCCTGCCCACCGTACAGGACGGCCAGCCTTAAGCTCGTTCCGGCCAAGATCAGCTTGAGCACGCCTGCGACCTGCTGGGCGAGCTCGCGCGTCGGGACCAGGACGAGAGCCTGGAGAGCGTCGCTTCGCTCATCGATGGCGTCGATTAGCGGCAGCCCGAACGCGAGTGTCTTTCCGGACCCCGTGCATGCCTGCCCGATGACGTCCCGTCCTTCCAATAAGGGAGGAATCGCGGCGGCCTGGATTGGCGTAGGTTCCGAGATGCGCATCGCCTCCAGCGCCTTCATGGAGGAAGGGCGAAGCGCGAAGTCATGGAACGACGTCGGAGGCATGGCCTCTCGCTGCTCTGGTGACTCCTGGGGTTTCGAAGCTGATGGCGTCGATGCCGGGGCGTTCGTGAAGAAGCGGTTGACCTGGGGCGATTGGGCTCTCTTGCGTAAGTTACTGCCGACTAGCAAGCGACGCTCGTGAGCGTCCTCGTGGAAAATGACACTGACGACCTCCTTAGTTTGTGCTCCCGGTCGTCTAGTGCTGTATGAACCACAGGCTCCGCTGCATAAGAAGACTAGGAATCTAGATGCTTCACTTTAGCACATATCCTGGAAGATAGCAAATGCGCTCTTTGCGGCCGCTCGTTGCGGTCCGCAGAGCTGCCGATAATAGAGATGGAAGGATTCGGAGGCGCCGGCCTGCCGGCGCCGCGTGACAACGAGCGCCAAGTGTGATATGCTCGTTGCGTAAGAAGTAACCCCTCTCTTCGATCTGCAACGCATCCCAATCTTGTTTTGCACTCGGCGACGAGGACCAGCAGACCCCTTGAAGGAGGTCGTCGAGTGCCATACACTGACCGAACCCTAACCTGCGTCGATTGCGGCGCCCAATTCACGTTCTCAGCAGAGGACCAAGAGTATCACGCCAGCCGCGGCTTTACCAACGAGCCCAAGCGCTGCTCGAGTTGTCGCTCCGCTCGCAAGTCGGAGCGCGACGGTGGCCGAAGCTACGGCGGAGGCTACGGCAGCTCTGCCCGTCAGATGCACGCCGCCGTCTGCGCTCAGTGCGGCAAGAATACCGAGGTTCCGTTCGAACCACGCGGAGACCGCCCTGTGTACTGCAGCGATTGCTTTTCCCAGCGGTCGCCGGTTCGCAACCGCTACTAGCCTAAACCCGCCGATCCAAAGACGGAGTCCTGGGTAGGGGGCGTCGGAGCCGCAAGCTTCGACGCCGCGGCGGCGAACACGCCCCGCAGAGGAGGAACGCGAATGACAACGCTTCTTGTGGGAAACCTGTCCCCTAAGACCACCGCCGGTGACCTGCAGACCGTCTTCTCGGCCTTCGGCGAGATTGGCTCCCTGCGGATCGCCCGCGATCAGGCCGGCCACGCGCGCGGCTTCGCGCTTGTCGACCTTGAACAGCGGGCCGCCGCAATCGCCGTGCAGACGCTGAAAGGCGTGGAGCTCAGAGGACAAACGATTCGGGTCGCCGTGGACCGCCCGTTATCGGACCTCGGCCGCCAGACCGCACGCGGCGGGCATAGCAAGCAGCGAAAACCGTCGCGCGCGCAACTCCAGAGGCCCGTAGCGAACCCTATTCCGAAGAGCCGACGGATCTCGAAATAGCGAACCTCGTCGCACCAGACGCTCGGACTCGTTGACCCGCTTTGCTCCGCGGGCTTCTAAGTCGCGACACTCGGATAGAGCTTGCCGGCTATCACCACCAGCACGACCATCGTTCCCAACATCACCGCGAAGTCGAGCCCAATGCCGTAGTGGCTCGAACTGCTCGACAGCATCAGCGTCCGCAGTCCGTCCACCTCGTACGTAAGCGGGTTGCCGCGCGCGATAACCTGGAGCCACCGTGGCATGATGGACACCGGATAGATAGCGCTGCTGGCGAAGAACATAGGCATCGTGAGCACCTGGCCGATGCCCATGAAACGTTCGCGCGTCTTGACGATGCAGGCGATGATCAGCGAGAAGGTCGAGAACAGCGCGGCTCCAAGGATGACCAGAGTCAGCACTCCCAGCAAGGCGAGAGGGTTCCAGTTCAGGCCCACACCCAGAATGAAGGAGAGCGCGAAGACGATCACCGCCTGCGCCAGACCTCGAACCCCGGCCGATAGCGCCTTGCCGAGCACCAATGCCGCACGCGGCGTCGGGCTCGCGAGGAACTTGTGAATGATTCCAAGGTCCCTCTCCCAGATTATCGAGATGCCGTAGAAAATCGCGATGAACAGAACGCTTTGGGCGAGAATACCGGGCGCCATGAAGTCGATGTATGGCAGATTGCCCGTTGGGATGGCGTGCGTCCGGTTGAAGACCTGCCCGAAGACGAGAAGCCACAGCGCGGGTTGCACGGCGCGCATTATCAGCTCCGTGTAGTCGTGGCGGAGCTTGCGGGCCTCGAGCTCCGCGATTGTCAGCGTCTTGTAGAGGAAACTCGTCAGTGCCGCGAGGGGATTAGCCGGAGCCGTTCTCGTAATGCTAGCCAAGTCGACGTGCCGTCCTTCTAGTTCTTGAGGCTTCGCGATAGCTGCCACCCGACTCACCGTTGTTATCCAGCACGTCGCCCGTGTAGTGGGTGAACACGTCGTCAAGCGACGTCTTCTTCCCGTCGACGGACCGCTTCAGCTCCTCGGTCGTTCCCATCGCGACGACCTTGCCGTGATGCATGATCGCCACCCGCCCGCAGAGGCTGTCGGCCTCATCCATGTAGTGAGTCGTCAGCACGATCGTCGTGTCGTAGTCCGCGCGCATTTGCCCGATATGGTCCCACACCGCCTTACGCGCCAGCGGGTCGAGTCCGACCGTCGGCTCGTCGAGGAATAAGACGCGCGGCCGGTGCAGCATCGCCTGTCCGATTTCCAACCGGCGTATCATTCCCCCGGAGTAGCTTCTGACGAGCTTGTCCGCCACATCCGCCAGACCCATGAACTTGAGGACATCGAGGACGCGCGGTTTCTGCTCCCGCCGCGGGATATCGTAGAGTCTGGTGAAGACCAGCAGGTTCTCGTAGCCCGTGAGGGAGCCATCCGCGGAGAGCATTTGTGGCACGTAAGCGATGTTCCGGCGTACGTCCATCGATCGACGGACGACGTCGAAGTCGCACACCCTCGCGCTGCCCGCTGTCGGGCGGAGCAACGTTGTGAGCATCTTGATCGCCGTCGTCTTGCCGGCGCCGTTCGGCCCGAGCAGTCCGAAGACCTCGCCCGCCGCTACCGAGACGGTGAGGCTGTCGACTGCGAACAGAGTGCCGAATCGCCGTGTTAGCGCTGTGGTTTCAAGAACGGCCATGTTTCTCTCCCCCTCTACTCGCCCTCAATCGAGAATGCGCGCCGCAAGACCGGCAGGGCCTCCCGCACGGCCGCGTTTTCCGCTTCCGTCAAAGTCGAAAGCGTCTCGCCGAGGCGAATTCGCGTGTGCTTGCGAGCCCGTTGCAGAATCGCTTTACCCTGCGCCGTCAGAGACAGGGTGATGCGGCGTCGATCCGACCTTGATATCTGCCGCGTTACCAGCTTGCGGGCGATAAGCCCGTCGATCAGCTTCGACATGGAAGGCGCCATCAGCCCGATGTGCGCCGTAACGTCCAGCAGGG
Organism: Dehalococcoidia bacterium; assembly: GCA_049511815.1. GTDB lineage: Bacteria > Chloroflexota > Dehalococcoidia > DSTF01 > JALHUB01 > JALHUB01. The sequence continues at coordinate 21,333 of JBEKXP010000002.1, read as the reverse complement.
CGCTGCCGGGACACCGGTCGAGATAAGCGAGAGTGCGGAACTGCGGCACCGACAGCTCACCGCCGCGGTGACTACGCATCTCGCCGCGCATGACGCGCATTATCTGAGGGACCACTTCGAGCAGCCCGGCTGCGCACTCGTCGGCAGTCGTTCGCTCTTCTAATGATTTCACAATCTAATTATATGGCCGACGTCGGGCAGAGATCAATAGACCAAGGAGAGAGACGCGTACTGGATGTGGTCAAAAAAGCGGGCTGCGCCTGGGTCCGTCACATTTCGAGTCGCCGGGCCCGATCAGGCGGCGCGAGAGCGGTTTGTCCAGACGAATTCGTCCATCAGCACGTAGCGCCTGAACCTGGCGTTTGCCATCGATATCAGCAGGACGCGATCGTACTCCCTGCCTGCCACTTCCGCCTTCTCCTTCTCCTCCACCGATCTCCTGCCAAAAGAGAGTAAGCGCGGGGAATCCGCTCTCCTCTTGATGAAGCTGAGGCTTCCTCTCACCATCTGTGCTCCTCCTAACGATGTTGATTCCATATCTAGTGCCTCCTTATCCAATTTAGCGCTCGCGTCTTAACACCAGATCAACAAGCGTAAAGAAAGGGTAAACTCGCCGACACTGTAACAAGTTGACGACGTCGCATAGTTGGCCGTCTCTTGAAGGAGCTTACAAGGAAGACACTTGCAAGAATGAAGACAGGAGCCGCTGGCTCAGCCTGACGCGGTTGTCCCGCCGATTCCGGCGAGCAGCGCCAGATCGTTGCTGATGATGCCGCCGGCGCCTAGCATCGTCACGCGCACCGCTTCTGCCGGGTCGTCGACACACCAGCAGAGCGTCTCGACGCCCTTGCTCTGAAGAATGTGGGCGCTCGACCCGTCGAAGAGCGACGAGCGCAGCGAGACGCCCGTTATGGGGTCCCCCCCGTTCAGTCGCTGGACCAGCGCCTGCCAGCCGCGCCGGTCGCCGACGGAGTAGTACAGCCGAGTCTCGGGCAGCAGATATCGGGCCGCGTCGAGGAAGGGCCAGTCGCCGCACAGGCAGTCGGACGTCGCTCGGTCGAAGCGCCGCAGCAGCTCCGCCAGCGTTTCGACGAACTCGCTCGCGTCCTCCGACCGGCGCGACTGCTTGAGGTCGAGCAGCAGGCGGCAGCGCCCGGCCATCTCAAGCAGGCCCTCCAGCGGCAGCGGATTCAAGTCCAACCTCGCCTGCCATGGCCCAAAACGTACAAGTCCACGCGCCGGCGGCTCCAAAGACCGCCTAGAGACGCAGATAGGTAGCAGCGGTAGACGGTAGTCGTGGCCCAGCCAGAGGCGGCCGTCGCGCAGGCGCACGTCGCCCTCGATCATGTCGATGGGGCTTTTCTGGGCGGCTTCGACGAGGTGGCGGCTGTTGCCAAAGCTGTGGGCGACGCGCAGCAGCGCTCCGGGTATCAAGGCTCCCTGGAGCCCGCTTCCAGCTCGGAAGTGTACGACCGCGCCGGATTGAGGAACAGGCGGCAGATAACCGCCAGCATCTCCAGGCCGACGCCCACCGACGCCTTCGACCGGCCCGCCTTCCGGTCCTCGAACCGGATCGGCACCTCGATCAGCGCGAAGCCGGACCGCCAGGCGAGATGGTTCATCTCCACCTGGAAGGCAAAGCCGCTGGACCGCACTGAATCGAGCGGCAGCCCGGCCAGCGCACGACGGCTCCAGCACTTGAAGCCGCCTGTCCCGTCCTGGACGGGAATGCCGAGCAGCTGGTGCGCGGCAAGGCTGGACGCCCGGCTCATGAAGACCCGTCTGAACGGCCAGCCTGGCGTTGAGCCGCCGGGCACGTAGCGCGAACCGATAACCACGCTGCCCGGAGTCGCGGCCGCGGCGAGTCGCAGCAGGTCCACCGGATCGTGCGAAAAGTCGCTGTCCATCTGATAGATGAGGTCCGCTCCCATCTCCAACGCCAGCCGAAATCCCGTGATGTAGGCGCTTGCGATGCCCATCTTGGCGGGACGGCTCAGCAGGTGAATGCGCGGCTCTTCGCGGGCCATCTCGGCGACGATGCGACCCGTTCCGTCCGGTGACGAATCGTCCACCACCAGCGCTTCGTATTCCTCGTCCAGCGAAAGGATGCGCTGCAGGAGCATACCGATGTTGGCGCGTTCGTTGTAGGTAGGTATAACGACAACCTTCTTCGCCGGCCCGCGCCGTTCGTCATCGGCGTCGGACGGGAAGAGCGTCGGCGCCTTGACGCGCCAGATCCAGGAAGCGCTGATAACGAAGTTGACGGCGGACGCGGCGACGATCGCGACCAGGTTTGCCGCCAGGTAGTGCATGCTGTCCGCGGTGGTCAGTAGCAGGAAGAGGGTCAGGTTCATCACGCCCGCGATAGCCGCGGCGCCCTGGAAGGCCAGAAAGCGAGAGCGCCACGCTCTTATCTGCCTCTCGGCCCCGAACGTCCAGGAGTCGTTGAGAACGAAGTTCCAGCAGATTGAGATCTCAATGCCCAGCGAGGCGCCCACGGCCCGCGGCAACCCGAAACGCGCGAGCGCCAGCCAGAGCACAAGCGTGTTCACGCCGACGCCCGTCAGGCCGACGGCGAAGAACCGGAACGCCAGCGGCAGCGGCAGCGCGTCCAAGCGACGCCATAGCGAAAGCGCCGTCTTCTTCGTCAAGGCGGACCTCCTGTCCCTCCAGCCGCAGACGCCAGTTCTGAGGTAGCGGGGCTGATACGAAGATAGAACGAAGCGTAGTCAACCTGACCGGCATAAACGTAGTGCTCGTCAAGGTAGTTCTTCAGCTCAGCGGGCGGGCCGTTCTCGCAGCCGGCGAAGTCGTGGCTCGTGGGCGAGCACTCATAGGTTAGCAGGACAAGCTTCGGTTGGTGCGCGTCGAGGTCGCGTATCACTTCGTCGAGCATAGTCGGGTCGATGCCGTAGGCGCGGGCGTGGATCCAGCGGCTGGCCGGCCTTCGATCGGCGAGAAACTCGATGTCGCTCTGGCGGCCGAACTCGTACACGTAATCGTTGGGCCCTGTGAGAGCGTCGACTTTCTGCGCGATGGCCGGCGCCTCCAGCGACCGCTCAGCGTAGTCCCGGAACATGTACTGGGCAAGGAAGCGGTCCTTCGCCGAAGGAAAAGCATAAAGAGCCGCGGACAGGCCGACCGAAACGACAGCGCATCCAATGGCGACCTGGCCCAGCCGGCGCCGGCCGAGCCGCCACGAATCGAGGACAACGTCGAGACCAACAGCGCCCAGGATCGCCACCGCCGGCAGCAGCCCGACGTTGTAGTGCGCCGAGACCTTCCCCATCGACTGCGCCGCCAGCTCCGAGAAGACGGCGAAGACGAGGATCAGCCACGCCTTGCGGTCGCGCCGCCGCCAGAGCCGCCAGCCGCCGACAACCGCCAGCAGCCAGAGGATCAGCCCGCCGAACAACGGCAGCGGGTCCAGGAACAGCGGCGGAACGATCTTGAGAATGAGAGGGTTCTGGCCGGAGAAGAGGAAGTTGAACTTCACAGTTGCGTAAAAGAAGTCGTAAAGCGCGCCCTGAGCGGCGAAATAAGCCACGAACGGCGCCAACCCCAGCAGCGCGCCGCCGGCTAACAAGACGCCCGATTGCACCTGCTGCCCGCGCTCCGATGGATTCCGCACGGCGAGCACGCCCAGCCACAGCAGGTAGCCCGCCAGCGGCCCCGCCGCCGCCTGCTTCGTCAGGGCGGCGAGCGCCGTCAGGATTCCCGCCACGACGAACCACAACCGGTTGCCGCCAAGCGCGCCGCGCGTGAACGCCCAGAAGCCGGCGGCCAGCGGCCACAGCATCAGGATCTCCGCGTTCGCGTTCGCCTGCAGGAACGGGTTACCGAAGGCGATGCCGAACAGCAGCGCCGCCAGGATGCCCTTCCGCGGGCCCAGCAGCATGCGGGCCGTGTCCCAAACGAACGGCACCGCCGCCGCTGTCCCAAGAGCCGCGAGCAGCCGCGGCGCCACGACGCTCTGCCCCAGAAGCTTGAACGCGGCCACATACCAGAGGAAGAGAAGCGGCCCCGTGTTGTCCCACAGGTCTCGATACGGCACTGAGCCTTGCATCCAGCCTCGGGCAATCACGCCGTACAGCCCCTGGTCTCGCTCGAAGGGCGTGTTGAAGAGCGGTGCCAGGAAGAGGACCGGTAGAACCGAGAGCGCGGCCAGGAGCGCGAGAAATAGGAGTCTTCGCCGGAAGGGAGAGCCGCGGAACCGCTCGATGGCTACCGTCGCTCGCAAGATTCGCGTCGCCTTTCCTGACTGGCGGGTCCTTCCCACCCAGAGATAGGCTTCCTCCTAGGGCAGCCGGGAGCCCATTGCCAATTCTATTATGACGGGCTCCTCTCATACCTTCAATCGAATTCTAGAGCGACATCCAGGCCGTGCCAAGGTGCGAACGCACCAATGTTCGCTAGTACTTTCCCACTATCAGGACGATAGTACAACTGCTCTTTACAATCGTTGACCGGCGGGACCGCTTGACCTCGGCTGCTGCTTTTTGACGCGCTGCCTTCAGCCGTGATACGATTACTCCCAAACCGTGCGTTATTGCGGGAAACGAGGCCCGCTGCCGCGAATGCCCAGAACAACCCTCTGGAGTCCAGTCCGACCGCCGTCTGGACGATCTATGCATCGCTATCTCTAGCATGAAGCAGGAGTGAAGCATGTCGCCAAGAAGAACGACTCGACAGCCCGCATCGGCCCCGTCTGAGCAAGCGCTCGTACGCGAACTCGTCACCCACCTGCGCGAGAAACGCGAAGCGTTGCGCCGGCAATGGGTGCAGCAGATGACGGCCAAAGGCCTGCTCGCCGGCCTTACGCCGGAAGAGACAGAAACCGAGTCCGTCAACATCTACGATACCTGCGTCGGCTGCCTCGACACCGGCGAATACTCCGGCGCGGAACGCTATGCAGCGAGCATGGCCGAACGCGGCGTCCTGCGCGGCATGACGACAGAGCAGATCATCGGCGGTCTCCTCACTCTGCGCGATGTCTACGGCAGGAGTCTCTTCGAACGCTACCAGCGTGACATGGCCCGCCTCTCCGCAGCGCTGGATATTTACGAGCCGGTCGCCAACAAGATCCTCTCCATCGTCGCCCTCGCCTTCATCGAAGAGCGCGAGAAGGTCGTGCGCCAGCAGCAAGAGGCGATCCGGGAGCTATCGACGCCCGTGCTGCAGGTGCGCGAGGGTCTGCTTATTTTGCCGATCATCGGCGTGATCGATTCCGTGAGGGCCAGGCAGCTCACGGAACAGCTCCTGCACGGCATCCGCAACAGCCGCGCCAAGGTGGTCGTTATGGACATCACGGGCGTCCCGAACGTCGACTCCAAGGTGGCGAATCACCTTGTGCAGACGGTCGACGCGGCCCGGCTGCTCGGCGCGACAGTTATCGTCACCGGTGTTTCCGCTGCCATCGCCCAGACGCTGGTGACCCTGGGCCTGGACCTGAGCAAGATGAACACCGTCGGCGACCTCCAGGGTGGCATCGAGCACGCAGACGCTCTCCTCGGTTACAAGGTTATTGCGTCGGGCTAGTCTGAGCAGCCAGTAGGACAAGAGTAATGAGTGTTCCTATCATGAAGCAGGGCGGCGTCCTCATCGCCTCCGTCCAGTCGGAGCTGAGCGATACCGACCTCATTCAGTTGCGAGACGATCTCCTCCAGCGTGTCGGCACCCTGCGGACCCACGGCGTGGTAATCGACGTGACTGCCCTTGATGTTATCGATTCGTTCGCTGCCCGGGTGTTGAGCAATATCGCCCAGATGGTGCGTTTGCGCGGCGCAACAACCGTCATCGCGGGCATCCAGGCGGACGTGGCCTTCTCCATGATCCAGCTCGGGCTGGCGCTCCAGGGTGTGACGACAGTCCTCGATCTGGAGGAAGCGCTTTCCGTCCTCGCCGAGGCGGGCGAGTCGACCGATGGAAGCAGTTGACGCGAAAGTCCGCATCCACTCGGAGGCGGACATCGTCAGCGCGCGACAGGCCAGCCGGGAGATCGCGCTCCAGGTCGGCTTCGGCGCCACCGACATGGCGCTCATCGCCACCGCCGTCTCCGAGCTGACCCGCAACATCTGGCAGTACGCCGGCGACGGCTGCATTGAGATGCACATCGTTGAGCAGGGCTCCACCAAAGGCATCTCCATCGTAGCGCATGACGATGGGCCGGGGATCCCCGACACCGAGATGGCAATGCGCGATGGCTTCAGCACCGGCGGCGGCCTGGGACTGGGTCTCCCCGGCACCCGCCGCATGATGGACGACTTCGAGCTCACCTCGGGGCCAGGCAAGGGCACCACCGTCGCCGTCGTGAAGTGGCTCCGCTAGGGGGGCGGCGGTGAGCGGGATCTCAGCCATAGAATGGGCGGTGGCGAGCAAACCGATTCCGGGCGTGGCCGTCCTCGGCGACGCGTATCTCGTGGCGGAGCGCAGGCTGGGGGCACTGCTGGCCGTCGCCGATGGCCTTGGGCACGGGCCGGAGGCCGCGGAGGCCGCGGAGAGGGCCGTCGGCGTCCTGAAGCTCTCCACCGACGAAGACATCCCTTCGCTCCTGCGTCGCTGCGACCTGGCGCTGAAGCACACGCGCGGCGCTGTTCTCAGCCTCGCGACGATGGACTTCGAGTCGTGCACCGTCGAATGGGCGGGTATCGGCAACGTGGAGGGGATTCTACTGCGGCGGCCGGTCGAAGACGGACCGAAACATCGGCGATTGGCGCCGCAACCTGGCGTGCTGGGAGACCACGCGAGAACGCCGCGGACAGAATCGAACCCCCTGTGCGCCGGCGACACGCTCGTCTTCGTCACCGATGGGATCGTCAGCTCTTTTGCCGACGACCTGGAGACGCTCCTCTCCTCGTCGCCTGAGCGGATAGCGCGGCATATACTGGAGGAGTCCTGGCGCGGGACCGACGACGCGCTCGTGCTCGTCGCCAGGTACAAGGGAGAATAAGCGTGGAAACTCGGGAGAAGCTGGCGTTCGACTATGAGCAGGCGCTGGCGGATTGTTTGAAGGCAAACAACCCCGACGTCATTAACCTTGCGTATCGTCTCGGCCATCGCGCCCTCGAATCCGGCCTGGGCGTCCTGGACTTCGTGAACTTGCACTCCCGTGCCATCGAGAAACTGGCATCGCAAGAGCCGGGAACGACGCGGGACTTCGACTGGACGTGTCAGGCGCAGTTTCTCATCGAGGCGCTAGCGCCGTTCGAAATGGTCCACCGCGGCTTCAGAGAGGCCAACGAGGAGCTGCGCAAGATCAACGAGGAGCTGGACCAGCGGGTCAAGGGCCGCACCGCCGAGCTGGAAACCGCCACTGAAGAGCTCCGTCAGCACCGCAACGAGTTCATCGCCATGGTGGGCCATGAGTTCAAGAACCCCCTCAGCGTGATTAAGGGCGTGGCGGCCACAGCCGTCGGCTCCAAGCGACCGCTCGACCTCTCGGAGAGCCACGAGGCGTTCGAGATGATCAACGAGCAAGCGGACAGACTTCGTGACCTCGTTGACAACCTCCTGGACATCACGCGCGTCGAGGCCGGCACGCTGCCCATTAACCGCGAGCCGCTCGACCTCCGCGGGCTGATCGATGAGGCGACGCGCCACTTTGCCTATGCCGCCGGCAAGCATCCTCTCCGCACGGCCCTTCCGCCGGGCCTGCCGCCCGTCAACGCCGACAAGCGCCGGGTCGGGCAGGTCATCTCGAACCTGCTTTCCAACGCCGCGAAGTTCTCCGACGAATCGGCGCCGATCGACCTTTCCGCGCTCGCTGACGGTGACCACGTGCGGATTGAAGTGCGCGACAGCGGCCTCGGCATCCCGCCCGAGCGCATGGGGGAGCTGTTTCAGAAGTTTTCGCAGCTACATTCCGGCCTGAAGCACAAGGGCACGGGCCTCGGCCTGGCGATCTGTAAGGGAATCGTCGAAGCGCACGGCGGCCGCATCTGGGCGGAGAGCGACGGCGAAGGGAAAGGCGCTGCGTTCCTGTTCACGCTGCCCGTTGCGCCCTCAGACAATTCGCCCGCGGCTACATAATCGAGAAGACGTTGCGGATAACTTCGCGCGGTGTCGTGACGCCCTGACGCACCTTCAGCATGGCGGCGCGGCGCATCGTGATCATGCCCTCGCTTATCGCCTGCGCCTTGATGTCGCCGGAGCTCGCGCCCTTCAGGAGCAGGTGGCGGATCTCCTCGCTGAGCATCATCACCTCGTAGACCCCCGTCCGGCCGGCGTACCCGGTGCCCGCGCAGAAGTTGCAGCCGCTGCCGTAGTACAACTGCTCCGGACTCTCTCCGACCTCCTCCGCATAGGCGCTGCGCTCTTCCTCGGGCACGTCCGCGAGGGCGCGGCAGTGCGAGCAAACTCGCCTAACCAGCCGCTGCGAGACGACGCCCACCAGCGCCGACGACAGCAGGAACGGCTCGACACCAAGGTCGATGAGGCGGAACAGGATGCCCACGGCGTCGTTGGCGTGGATCGACGACAGCACGAGATGGCCGGTCAGCGAGGCCTGTGTCGCCATCGCCGCCGTCTCGCCGTCCCGCACCTCGCCGACGAGAATGACGTCCGGGTCCAGCCGCATGATCGACCGCAGGCCGCTGGCAAATGTGATGCTGGCCTGGGTGTTCACCTGTATCTGGTTGATGTCGTCGAAGTGGTACTCGATCGGGTCTTCGATCGTAATGATATTGCGCCCCTTGCGGTCGAGCTGGTTCAGCGAGGCATAAAGCGTCGTCGTCTTGCCCGAGCCGGTCGGCCCGCCGACGAGCACCATGCCGAACGGCTTGCGCAGCATCTGCGTGTAGCGCTCCAGCGCCTCGGGCAGGAAGCCCAGGTCGTCGACGGAGATAAGGTAGAGCGACTTGTCGAGGACACGCAGCACCATCATCTCGCCGTGGGCGCTATCGGAGGTCGCGACGCGGAAGTCCACGTCCTTGTCCTCGACGCGAACGGAGAACTGGCCGTCCTGCGGCCGCCTTCGCTCCGCGATGTTCATTCCGGCGAGCACCTTCAGGCGGGAGATGAGCGGCAGGTGCACGCTTAGCGGCAGGTTCTGCACTTCCTGAAGGTACCCGTCGATTCGGTAGCGTACGCGCAGGCCGCCCTCCTTGGGCTCCAGGTGGATATCCGATGCGCGGTCGCGGACCGCCTGCGTAATGAGAAGCTCCGCCGTGCGGACGATGGGCGTTCGAGCGGTCAGGTCGGGCGCGGCGACCTCTTCCGCCGCCGCCTGCGTGGCCCGCGGCGTCACGAGGTTGACCTGCTTCTCGATCTCCGACCAGCCCTGGTAGTTGCAGTTGATTGCCTCGCGGATGTCGCTCGGTATGCCGACCGCCGGCGAGATCGTCTTCCGGGCTCGGGCGCGCAGGTCCTCCAGGGTGTGCATGTTCAACGGGTCGGCCATGACGACGACCAGCGAATCGCCCGTCAGGTCGACGGGGATGAGGTCGTGCTCGCGGGCGTATGCCTCCGGCACCAGGGCGAGGGCCTCCTGCTGCACGGGATGGCGCGTCAGGTCGATGATTGGGAGGTTGAGTTGGAGGCTGAGGGCCATGGCGACGTCTTCTTCAGACACCACGCCCTCATCGCGCAGGTAATCGCCGAGGCGCTTCTGAGCGCGCTCGGCCTCCCTCACCGCCTCGACCATCTGCTCCGGCGTGAGCAGGCCGGCGTCGACCATGATCTCGCCGAACCTCTTGACTATGGGCGCTGCGGCTTGCTCAGGCATATCTTCCGAACCGATCATGGGAGAGGCTGCTTGCCGGCGGTGGCTTCGGGGGATGGGCGGCTAAACCGGGGGGCGGAGGCTCGGCCTCCGCCCTTCGTGCCCCCGGGGCCTATCAGTTATGGGCTCGCTTGCGGACTTCGGGCCGCAAGTTGTTGACTCGAACGCCGCCCGCTACGGACAGGGGCCGCCTTGACACACCTTTCCAGTGGTGTCGACCGCGTAGGAGTCATGCGTCGCGCTGCCACGCATGTAATCGGGGTACAGGCCGAAACCGCCGGACGTCGTCGTCATGTCTGTCGTCGCGCTCGTGATGGCAGTGGTTGTGCCGAGGCCCTCCGCCGCCATCTTGGCATCGACGGCCGTCTGGACGATGTTCAGCTCGGCCTGCGAGGCGGTCGTTTGGCTCTTGCTTAGAAGACCGGTGAAGTTCGGTAGCACGACAGCGACGAGAATCGCCAGGATCGCCAGCACTATCAGCAGCTCGACGAGCGTGAAACCAGCCTCACCTCTTTGCTTTTTCAGAATGTCGACCTTGTCTCTCATCAATAGACCTCCGGTTTGGGCATATTCGTGGCTTTAGGGCACGCTTTATGTGCGTTCTGCCCTTCAATCGTTAGATCGGCGGAGGTCAGGGGAATGTCTATCTATCGGAGGAGGGATTCGAGGGTACCACAAAAGGGGTACGTTTCAACGGACGACGAGCGAGCCAATGGTCTGCCCATCGCCTGTGCCGTCGGTGGATTCCGGGGAAAGGCCGGATGATGCGTCGCGAACCTTCAGACTCAGGTTGTAGGTCCCCGACGCCACGTCTCGCGGGACCAGCACGTAGTATTCCTCCTCGACAATGCTCCCCGGCTCCCATTCGCTCGTCGGCCGGACGCCGGCGCCCAACTCCCAGCCTTGCCACCAGAGCGGAAAACCATGTCGCGTCGCCACCAGGCCGTCGCCGCCGGTGAAGAAGAGCCTTGCCCCCAGGTCGGCGGCCGTCTTGGCGGAGAGGCGCCAGTAGTAGTCCAGACGCACGACGTCGCCGCGCTGCGCGACTGGCGGGTCAGTCTGGAAGCCGACAAGTCGGAGCCCGCCGCCGAAGTCGACCGACGTTCGGACCTCAGTCGGGACGGCGACGAAGGTGAGCGACGGCTCGTTCGTCAAGACGCGGCACAGGGAGCCGTTGGGGACCAGGTCGTCCTTATATTCCGGCTTCGGCAGGACGTTCGTTGCCATCGTCTCTATGCCATCTAGGAGCACCGGCTGCACGTGGTAGCCCTTCCCAATGGCCGACACGCCGCCGCGGAGCCCCTCCGCCACGTAGACCGGCCGCCCCTGCCGCAGTTGCTCCTCGATGAAGCTGTTTACGTCCGCGCCGGGCACGGAAAACAGCGGCGACACCAGAACGTCGTGGCGGTACCCCTCGACGAGCTGCGCGTACCATAGCGGCGAGGCCGTCCAGCTATCGGTGATAATCGTCGAGTGCGGCTGCACCCTCTCCAGCGTCGTCAAAGCGAAGTCACGGGCGCTGTAGTCGCCGCTCCTGTCCACCCGCGGCAGGTTTCGCGCCGCCAGCCAGACCGGCAGCAGGAGAAGCAGCGCGGCCGCCAGCGGCGAGAAGAAGTACTGACCCGATTGCGCCCACCGCAGCCGTCGCACGTCCGCCAGTTGCAGGCCGAAGGACGCGACCGCCGCGGCTCCGCAGCCGGCCCATATCGCCAGCACCAGGTAGCCGGGAATCAAGTAGTTGTAGACGTTGTGGATGCTGTAGGTCAGCGCCACAAATCCGACAAGAATGCACAACGAGAGTCCATAGACGGCCAGGACGCGCCGCCGTCGCCAGACGTAGGCCAGACCGACGGCCGCCAGCGCCAGCCCGAAGACGGAGAACTCGTTCAACGGGAACAGCGTCAGGATGTTCAGCCTGTGGAAGAAGGCGAAGTTCCAGTACCGACCGGTGCTGTCGCCGGTGAGGAACATCTTCAGGTAGGTGTGAACGTTCGCCGGCTGCGCCCAGCTCAGCGACGGGTGCTGCGACGCCCGGATCGGCAGGTAGAGATAAACGGAAAGCCCCAGCAGGAAGACCAGTCCGCCGCGAACCAGCCGCCGGCGGTCAAGCGCCTGCCTTCCCGACCACAGGAAGGCCAGCATGCCCGGCGCCAGCAGCAGAATGAGGCGGTGGTTCCCGAGGCTGAGCCCGAAGACCAGGAACGCCAGGTACAATTGCCAAGGTCTCCCGCTCTCGCGCCAGCGCAGGAGCAGGAGCGTGACCAGCGCTGTCGAGAAGGCGTTGAGCGAGTACGACTCCGCCCAGTTGGCGTTCGCCCAGAACGTCGAGGAGAAGGCCAGCACGAGCGACCCGACGAGCGCGGCGAAGCGGCTCTTCGTCAGCTCGTGCACGATGAGAAAGACGGTCGCTACCGTAAGCGCCGCGAAGACCGCCGACATCAGGTTCACGCGGTAAGCGACGTCGCCGACCGGCAGGAACGTGAACAGCTTCCCGAGCAGGATGTAGAGCGGATAGCCGGTATTGTGAGCGATGCCGAGCACGTAGGAGGTCGTCGTCAGCTCGCCCATGTCGTACCACATGACGGTGGGCGCCAGGGTACGCAGATAGACGAGAAACGCCAGCAACCCGGTGAGGGCTGCGCATATCCGGTAATCGCGCGATGCGGACGCGAGGAATCGCCGACTCATCGTCTCCTTCCGATCGAGCCGCGCGCGGCTAGGCGGCGGCGCTCTCCTTGAACAACAGCAGGCGCTTCAGCTCCTCCGGGTTCTGGCAGCGCGACAGCGCGTCTTCCGTCTTGACGATGCCACTCTGACAGAGCACCGCCAGGTCCTGGTCCAGCGTGCGCATTCCGAACTGGGCGCCGGTCTGGATGACGTTCAGCAACTGGTGCGTCTTGCTCTCACGTATCAGGTTGCGAATGGCCGAAGTAGCGACCATTATCTCCGCCGCAGCGACCCGTCCCGACCCGTCGGCGCGGGGAAGCAGCGTCTGGCAGAGCACGGCTTCGAGGACGAGCGACAATTGCACTCTGACCTGCTGCTGCTGGTGCGGCGGAAAGACGTCGATGATGCGGTCTATGGTCTGCGGCGCGCTCGGCGTGTGCAGCGTCGTCAGCACCAGGTGGCCCGTCTCCGCCGCCGTCAGCGCCGCCGAGATCGTCGCCAGGTCGCGCATCTCGCCGACGAGAATGACGTCCGGGTCCTGGCGCAGCGCGTGCGAGAGGGCGTCCGAGAACGACAGCGTGTCGAGCCCGAGCTCCCGCTGCGAGATCATGCACAGGTTGTTCGAATGGATGTACTCGATCGGGTCTTCGATGCAGATGACGTGGCGGCGCTCTCTTTCGTTCAGGTACTCGATCATGGCCGCCAGCGTCGTCGACTTGCCACAGCCGGTGGGCCCCGTCACGAGCACGAGGCCGCGTGGCTTGAGCGCAAGGTGGCCGCAGATGTCTGGAAGGCCGATCTCTTGCAGCGACGGAATGTGCTCCTTCACGAGCCGGAAGGCCAGCGTAACTGTGCCGCGCTGAAGAGCGGCGTTGACGCGGAAGCGTCCCACACCCTCCAGCGTGCACGAGAAGTCGATCTCTTTTTCGTTCTCGAAGCGCTCTCGTTGCTCCTCGTCGGTTATCTGTTTCAGCATCGATTCAGCGACCGCCGGTGTCAGCGTCGGGAGGTCCTGCGGCTGAAGCTCGCCGTTGATCCGCAGGACAGGCGGTGAGCCGGCCTTCAGGTGCAGATCAGAGGCGTTCGTCTCCACCATGCGCTTGAGCAGCGATGCGGCGGTCATTTGGCCCTGGCTGTCGAATGTCATTGGCGGGTCCTCCTATGTTCGCAGGGGGTGATGTTCGATTGCGATGACGGTCGCGGCGAGAAGCGCACAGGCCGACGCCCCACCGGCAAGCGCCGCCCACACGTTCCCGAATAGCAGCGCACAGCCGCCGAAGAGCGACGCGGCGGCGATCTCCATGAACGGCACGCGCACCGGAATCGACGCGCCGCAGTACCGACACCTGCCCCGCAATAGCAGATAGCTGACAACCGGCACCAGGTCGCGGGCGGCCAGCGGCGTCCCGCAACCATCGCAGCGAGAACGCGGGCTGAGCAGCGATTGCCCGCGCGGCAGCCGGTCGATGCAGACGTTCAGGAAGCTGCCGACTGCCAGCCCGCAGAGAATCACGGTGATGGTCATCGTTATGTCTATTGCGCCACCTCCACCGTGAATGACGGCGAAGCGCCACCGCCGCCGGCAGCCACCCCTAGAGACGTTATCGTCACGCCGGAGAACGAGCCGCTCGCGTCCAAAGCCGTCGCGAACGCGATTACGCTTTCGATGCTGGGCGCCTGCCCGGACACCACTATCTTGCTCTCGCTCTTGGCCACGGAGATTATGCCTACGCCCGGCGGAATGGCTCCGTTGATGACCTGCAAGTCCTTCGAAACCGGCGTGTCCATGCCGAGCACCGTCTTTCGCTCGGCCTGCACCGAGGACAGTGCCGCCTGAGCTTTAGCAATCTCCGCGCGCACCCCTCTCTCCCGGCCGATGTCCATCTGAACGCCGGTCAACTGCCCCGAGATGACGAGCAACTGGCGGTTGAGGTCAGAGGTCTGGTTGTTGGCTGAACGCTGGAAGAAGATTGCCGGCACCAGCAGCACGCAGCCGACCATAATAGCCGCCAGCCCGAGGACGTACCAGCGCGGGTAACGCACCGGCCGCATCTCCCGCGGCAGGACGTTCAGGTCTATCAGCTTGCTTCCTCGCCTCATCGCGTAAGCCACCGTCACACCTCCTTCAGCGCCAACCCCAGGTTGACGGCGTAGGTGTGGACCGGCAGCTCCGGCGGATAGGCGAGCGGCGGCGACAGAGCCCGCACGGAGTACAGCTCCAGCGCTTCAAGCGACTGCAGCGGCTCGGCGGCGGTCACCATCTCGGCGAGCGGACCGGTGAGAAAGATGGGCGTCGAAGGGTCCAGCGGCTCCTGGCGATGCGTGTCGTTATAGAACTTGATCGTGCGGGCAAGCTCGTCGCGGAAACGGGCGATGCGCGCCTCGTCGCCGGATTCGCCGCCCCTATCTATGACCGTCCGCATGATCACCGGGATGCCCTTCGTGACGACAATCATGTCCGCGCTACTCCGCTCGACGTCGCCGATTATCGCTTCCTCCTCGCCGCAAACGCGCGCCAGGGCAAGGGGCTTGATGTCGACGGCGGAGGGGTGCCGCTTCGCTACCGTCATCATCTTCAGCAGCGGGTCCAGGACGTCGCGCGGGACGGCCAGAGAGAATACCCTCTGCGTGCCGTCGTCCGCGTCGAGTGTCTGCCAGGAGAGGTGGACATCTTCCATCGGCACCGGCATCTCCCGCTTCGCTTCGCGCGTTATCGCCTCCTCCAGCAGGTCGGGGGCCATCTTCGGCAACTCGAGGACGCGCGCGATCGAGCGAAAGCCCGTGACGCAGGCGACGAGGTTCCCGCCGGCAAGTCCTTGCGAGTCCAGAGCGGCCGCCAGCGCTTCGCCCGCCCGCTCCGGATCGGCGATAATGCCGTCCCGCACGACACCGGCCTCCAGCAGCGCCTCCTCCCAAGAAACGACGCTGCTCCCCCGCACTGCGAGAGTGCGGATGACCTGCTCCTCGACGTTGACGGTCACGGTCGGCCTTTGCAGCCTGGCCGGCAGGACGATGGCGGGTTTGGGAAACGAAAGTCTCATCGGCGTCAGCCCTGGTTCGATTCTGGTGCGGTCGTCGCCTGCGGTGCCGGCGTTCCGCCCGCTGTCGCCGTCGTCGACGGCACGGAGCGGGAGTAGAAGGCGACGCTCACCGTCATTTCCTTCCCGGTGCCGGCGTTCGCTATCGTCATCTGGTCGACCGCGGCCGTCTGCGTTGCGCCGCCTTCGATCGTCGACAGGAAGCCGAGCATGTCCGGCAGCCCGCCGTCCAGAACGAGCGTGTACTTCAAGACCTCGTAGACGCTGCTGTCGTCCTTGCCGCCGGTCTTGAGCTCGGTGGCAGGCGAAGCAGACATCTGCTTGATGCTCAGATGGTTTTCATTGGCATTTTGCAGCAACACATAAACGATAGTCGCGCTGTCGAGCTTCGTCGGGAACGCTTTCGCCAGCGTGTCCGTTTGCGCCTTGAGCTGGGAAAGCTGAGCCTGAAGCTCTTTAACCGCCTCACCGGAGTCGCCGGCGCCCGCCAGCGTGCCGCCCCCGTTCATCACCTGCTCCTGGATGCCGGACTGCGTCTGCCGGTCCTTCAGGTAGGAGACTCCGACAACGACGTAGGCGACGACCAGAATGCCGCCGAGTCCCAGCAGCATCTTGGCCGGCTTCACCTTCGTGGCCTCCAGCCATTTCATCAGGTCGAACGATTGCACCGATTTCAGCATTTCGTTCCCGCTACTCCAGTTGCCAGGAGATGATCTGGACGCCGTCTTCGCTCGCCGTCGCGCGGCAAACGGTCGTGCGGCTATTTCGCGTCGAGCTAATGTCATAGGCGGCGACCGGGTAGTTGATCGTCACCGTGCCCGTCACGACCGGCGATGTCTCCACGTAGAGCTTGTAGGGTCCTGGCGCCACATTTGAGTACTGCGCCTCGTACGGCGAGGAGCCGATCATGGGCCCAAGGCCGGCCGGTCGCGCGCAGGGCGCCGCCTCCGGCAAAACCGTCATCCACACCGACGTCGCCTGCACGTCGACGATGCCATACACGTTCCCCAGCTCCGACGACGTGAAGTCGTAGCATTTCGCACCGCTGCCGCTCTGCCAGGCCGGCGTGCTCGTCCGCGACATGCCGGCGTCCGCGACGCGGCGGACCTCCGTCGTCGGGAAGGGCGCATCGTTGAGAGCCGCCGGTGTCGGCTGAAGCGGCGCTTCCGAATAGGCGGTGTCAGCGGTCAGCTCCGGGTCGTTCTTGAGCCGCCACAGCGCCCATTCGACTCCCGAGTCCGCCGAATACTCATCCTTGATGGCTGCATCGACGTGACGGCTGGCGAGCAGGTTGACGCTGGCATCGACCAGGAACGGCATGACCAGCACGGCGCCGATACCCATCGCGGCCAGCGCCAGCGGCAGGAACTGCCCCCGAGAATCGTTCGTCAGGCGCAGGAGCCTCGCCAGCAGATGCGCACTTCTACGGCCCATGTTTGTCTTGTCGGTCCGCATTCCGGCCCTCATCAGCCACCGTGTCGCGGAGCAGGGCAGTAATAAGCGCTGCCATTGTCGTTGGCCGTGGCGTTAGTGCCCACCTGGAAGCCGTCCGCTTGCAGCGCCTCGATGCGGAGAGTGGTGAAGGCCGTCGCGTCGCAGTAGAGGGCGTGGTCGCCGACGATGCTCGCGGGACGCCACACGCCGCCCTGCGCGCCAGCCCGCTTGAGCCACACCATCAGAAGTTGGAAGGTGCCACCAGTGATCGACTGGTTGTCGGTGCTGTTCCCCTGGTAGGTGATCATAGATGTCTCCATGCAGGCGGGCGCTGCCTTGAACGAGACGATCTGCCCGCGCCAGGCTCCCAACACCGTCGTGGTCGCCGTGGTGGAGTTCGTGCCGGTCGCCGTCACTATGCGGTCCGCGCCGGCGTAACTACGTTTGGGACTCCCTCCGGTGTTGTTAAAGTCAGACTCTTCATTGAAGGAGTTGGTCCAGTTGCTGAAACTGGTGTTGGCCTGGATGACAACACCCGCGATGAGAAGGTCGTTGGCCCCCGTGGTCGTGACGCTCCCTGAGGAAGGTGAATTGCTGCTGCCGGTAGACGATGCTGTCTGATCGAGCGGCGAGGTAGTGGCCACTCCGCTGTATTCGTAGATTTGCAGTCCCAACTGGGTACCGCTCGAGACGGTGACCGTGACCGTATTCGACTCGGAGCCGCCAGCCACCTTGTAGAAGATGGCCTGCCCGGGCGCCCCCCTCTGGTTCATGGCGGCCGACCAGCCGCCGGGCGTGTTGATGGTGACTGAGATGTCTGTGCCGACGATCGCGACCAGCAGGTGGTTGGCGGTCGGCGCGGCCGAGAACGACGCCGAGACGCTGGTCGCGTTCTGGTTTTGTGATACGCCGGACGCCTTCTGGACAAGCGCGGGTACGCATGGCGTAGGCGTCGGCGTATAGGTAGCAGTCGGCGTCGGCGTGAATGTTGGGGTCGGCGTCGGCGTAAACGTTGGTGTAGGCGTCTTTGTAGATGTCGGCGTAGCGGTAAACGTCGGCGTCGCCGTTGGCGTGAACGTGAAGGTTGGTGTCTGCGTGAAGGTATTCGTAGGCGTTGGCGTGTAGGTGTTCGTCGGCGTCGGCGTAGTCGTCACCGTAGATGTTGGGACGGGCGTGAAAGTGAATGTCGGCGTCGGCGTGTACGTGTTCGTAGGTGTGGGCGTTGGCGTAAAGGTTGGCGTTGCCGTCGGCGTGTTGGTCGGCGTGGGGGTCGGCGGCAGAGTCGGAAGCGGCGTGAACAGCGCCTCAGGCGGACGCATCAACACCATCTCCGAGCGCGACGCGCTCTCCTGCCCCTGGCTGCTGGCTATGTGCACCGTTATCAGGTCGCCGTCCCGCGTGGCGCTGAAGCCACCCTGCTGGAGGTCGCGCGCGACCGGCAGGGCGGAGGGCGTGCCGTTCACGGTCAGCGTGCGCACGAGCTCGCTCCCCGATTGCTGGTAGTGGCTCTGATAAGAATCGCCGGTTGCCGGGTCGCTCCAGTTCAGCGTGACGCTATCCGGCTCCACCGTCGCCAGCGATGAAACGGCCATCTGGGCATCCCGGTTCAGCCACGAGAGAGCGTCGCGCTGGTCATGCACGACGGCGAGTTCGTCGTGACCGCGGCTCGTCGCCCTCAAGAACTGCGACGCTGCCGCGCCGATCAGCCCCACGATCACGCCGCCGATCGCCAGCGCTATCAGCAGCTCAAGAAGCGTCATCCCTGACTCCCCACCGTTCCATCTCATCGGTCTACCTTGTAGTCTTCCGTCACGAAAAGCGTCTTGCCGTCGCGCGTGACAGTGACGGTAACTTTCTCGATTGCGCTGTCGGCATTAGGGATCGCCTCAGCGACAGCGCTGACGGCGTAGCCACCCGCCGCCGGCGTGACAGTCGCGTAGCTAGCCGGAGGCGTCGCGTAAGGCTGACCCTTGACGTACTCCAGTTGTGACCGCGCCATGTTCTCCGCCGTCACCCGCTCTTGCGATTTCGAAGTCGCCAGGCTGCCGGTCGAGACCGCCGACAGCAGCGCCGTCAGGGCAAGGCCAAGTATTGCGACGGCTATCAGCGTCTCCACTAGCCCGACGCCCTCCTCGCCGTTCCGCCCCCTCGGCAGCTTCCTTTGGGCGATTCCAATCCTCATTCCTACTGAATGTGCCCCATGATGCTGTACATCGGCATGATGATTGACACGGCAATGAACGCGACGACCAACCCGATGGCCAGCGTCATCGCCGGTTGGATCATGGAGGTGAGCGCGCCGACCCGCTCGTCCACCTCCGCGGCGTAGAACTCCGCCAGCGTGTCCAGGTTCGTGTCCAGCGCGCCCGTCTCCTCGCCGACGGAAACGACCTGCGCAAGCATCGACGGGAAGAGCCCCGAGCTGGCGAATGGCTTGGATAGGCCCTCGCCGTGCATCAAGTCCTCGCGGACACCGATCAGGGCGTCGCGCACGATCTGGTTCTGCGTCGTCTGAAGGACGAGCTCCATGATGTCGGAGAGCGGCAGTCCGGCGCGCAGCAGCATCGCCATCGTCCGGCTGAAGCGCGAAACATTGCTCTGCACGTTGATAGAGCCTATAAGCGGCAGCTTCACCATCAGGTAGTCGAGCTGGCGCCGCCCGACCGGGCGCCTCACGTGCCAGCTCACCAGCGCCACGACGGCGATGACCGCGACGAGGATGTGAATCTTGTACGCTATAGCGAATTTGCTGACGGTGAGGAGTATCCGCGTCGGCAGCGGGAGCGGCGTGTTGAACTCGCCGAACAGGCCGATCAGCGGCGGCAGCGCCGTCGTCACGAGAATGCCGACGACAACGGCCGCCAGCACGATGATGAACGCCGGATAGGCCATGGCGCCGCGCACTTTCTTCACGATCGCCTGCTCCTTCTCGATGTGCGAGGCGACCCGTCGAAGAACGGTCTCCAGGCTGCCGGTCCGCTCGCCGACCTCCATCAAGCGGCTATAGATCGGCGGAAAGACATCGTGCTTGGCGATGGCGGCGGAGAACGGCGAGCCCTCCTTCAAGTCGCGGGTAATCTCGCCGAGCACGCGCGCGAACGGGCCGCGACTCTGGCCCTGGAGCAGCTCTAGCGCCTGGAGAAGCGCGATTCCCGATTCGACCAGCGTCGCCAGGTGACGGCTGAAGTTGATGATCTCCCGCGGCTTAACGCCGAAGAACGAGGGGATAATCTTGTCCAGCGTCGGCCGCGCCCGCACCGGCCGCAGTTGCACGACCTTGTAGTGCCAGTCCCACAGCGTGCGCTCGGCGACGTCCTCGCTGGCGGCGTCAACGGAGCCGACGATCCGCTCGCCGGAAGGCGCAAAGGCGACGTATTTGTACAGCAACTCGCCCTACCTCACCAGAATCGTTTCCAACACATCTACGGGGCGTGCCGATCCCTTTGGCGCCCTGAGCATCCTGCTTCGCGCCGCCTGGTCGTCATGTCCCTTTGCGGAGCCTCCTTTTCGGACGCAGCTCCATTCAGACTCATCGAATTATTCGGCCGAATGGATGGTATTGCGTATCGACCGGAGGGATGATTTTTCGCCGCAGCAAATCGTCCGCCCGAACGACGCCGCGCGCCGGATTTGGTTGACGAGGCCTCTGGCGACTGCTATTCTGAGCATAGGGAGTCTAGGTATGAGAGAGAGTCGCTCCGAGCACATGCTTCGCGGCAGCGCCGACGGTCTGCTCCTGTTCCTTATCGAGGAGAAGGGGCAATCGTACGGATACGAGATCATCCGCGAAATCGAAAGGCGCAGCCGCGGCTACCTCACGTTCAAAGAAGGCACAATCTATCCTGCCTTGCACAAGCTGGAGAACCAGGGGCTCATCCATGGCGAATGGTCGGAGCTTCCGAACGGCCAGCAGCGGCGCTGCTATCGCATCACCGACAGGGGCAGGAAAGAGCTTAGCGAGCGGATACAGGCCTGGGAAGGCTTCCAGAACGCGCTAAACCTCATCTATAAGCCGTCTAACGCGTAGCGCAGGTCGGGGCAAAAGGGATGTTGCCAGAAGTCGGGTGTTATCTGCGCGAAGTCCACGGTCTTCTCCACCTGGAGCCACGGACAAAGCGCCTGGTCCTGGCGGAGCTCCGCACATACTTCCAGGAGAAGGTGCAGGAGCTTCAGGGCGAAGGGCTCTCCGAACAGGAAGCGGCCCGCCTAGCGATACTCTGCTGCGGCAGACCGCGCATCATCGCCCGGCGAATGTATGAGGCGCACAGCCACGGCACTGCATCCGAAGCGGGCCTGGCGGCGCTGCCGCACCTGATCGTCGCCTTCCTCTTCGCCAGCCACCTCTGGCTGCAGCCGCTCTGGGGCATCGCGGCCGTCAGCGGCATCGCCGTCGTCACGATCCTCGCCTGGTGGAACGGCCGGCCAAGCTGGCTCTACCCCTGGATCGGCTACTCGCTGGCGATACCGCTGATCTGC
>JBEKXP010000001.1:0-35179 GCA_049511815.1 Dehalococcoidia bacterium | reverse complement strand
CTGGGAAGCGGATGCTCTACCAACTGAGCTATTCCCGCTCGCGCGCTTAATTCTATTAGCGCCCCCCAACGCCTGTCAACGACCTCCGAAGATGGACGACGCCGCGAACCAATCGCTCCTCGTCGGCCTCGACGTCACTTCCCGCGCCAGGCAGCCATTACCCTTCGCGCCAGATCAGTCGAGTCGACCGATTCGATTCGATTGCACGAGACCGCCACCGCAAGGCGCTCCTCCGGCAGGACGAGCAGCTGCGCAATGTATCCGCCCCAGTCGCCGGGATGTTCGAACAGCTTGCCGCCGCTGTCCGTCGGTTCGATGAGGATTCCCGCGCCGTAAAGCCAGTCGGTCAGGGGGTAGGGGACCGCGCCCTCGCTGCGGGCCGCCAGAAGCTGCGCGCCGCCGATAGTCGGGTCCCAGTATTGCGCCGCCCAGCGCACCAGCTCGCTCGGCGTCGTCTGGATGCCGCTGAAGCCCGTCTGCGCCCAGGGAACAGCGTCGCTGACCCATTTCCCGTCCTGCAACGCGTACGGCACCGCCTTCCCGGGAATCGTCGCGACGGGGTCCATCACTGCCTTGAGCCCTAGCGGCCCGAAGACAGTGCCCTGAAGATACGCCGGCAGCGTCTGGCCGGTGACGGCTTCGACGACTTGCGACAGCAGGATGTAGTTCGAGTTGGTATACGCGAATTGCGTGCCCGGCTCGAAGTTCAACTGCTGGACCGCCTCCAGCGCTGCCATCGCGTCTTCCTGCGTCGTCGGTGTAGTGATGGACAGGCCGCGTGCTTCGAGCAGGCCGATGAACTCCGGGATGCCGCTTTCGTGGTGCATCATCTGCCGCAGCGTCACCCGTTCAGCCCACGACGGGAGCTGCGGCAGGTAGCGCCGAACGGGCGCGTCGAGGTCCAGCTTCCTCTCCTGGGCGAGCAGCAGGATCGCCGTCGCCGTGAACTGCTTCGACGTCGACGCGATGTCGAAGACCGTGTCCGGCGTTATCGGCGCGCCCGTATCCACATTCGCCAGGCCGAATCCCCCCGCCCACACGACGTTGCCGTCCTCTCCGACCGCCGCCGAGCAGCCCGGCTCGTTAGCGCCGATGACGCTGAATACGGCCCGGACCGCTGCCAGCTTCCCGGCGGGGATCGCGGTCTCCGTGGCGACTTGCGTCGTCGTCGGCGATGGCGACGTCGAAGGCTCGCCAGAGCCGCACGCCGCGACGAACACAGCCAGCAGCGCCAGCAAAGCGAGAAGACCGGGAGCCAGCCGACGGCGATTCAGCATGGCACGATTATAGCGCGCGCTGACTCGACGACAACGCAATCCCCCGCTGCCCTTCGCGTCCTTGACCACGCCTCGAGCGCGCTCTAAGCTTCTCATGGGAGGAACATCATGAAGTCAGGAACTGAACTCTCCTTCGACAGGGCTCCTGCGGCGCCGCAGCATAGAGCTCAGATCTTCTTCACACCGGATATCAGTGCCGCGGGGTTGCTCGCGGTCTACTCCAAGATCGAACAAGGCATAGCGGGCAAGGTCGCCATCAAGCTGCACACCGGCGAGCCGCGCGGCCCCAACATCCTGCCGCGGGAAATGGTGCAGGCCCTGCAGCAGCACATTCCGGACAGCAATCTGGTGGAAACCAACACCCTTTATAAGGGCAAGAGATTTACCACCGCCGATCACCGCGAAACCCTCGAGACCAACGGCTGGCGTTTCTGCCCCGTGGACATCATGGACGAGGACGGCGCGGTAATGATCCCCGTCAAATGCGGGAAGCGTTTCAAGGAAATGTCCGTCGGCAAACACATGCTTCACTACGACTCGATGGTGGTGCTGACCCATTTCAAAGGGCACCTCATGGGCGGCTTCGGCGGTTCGCTGAAGAATATCGCCATCGGCTGCGCGGACGGGGCCGTAGGCAAGAAAATGGTCCACGCTGCCCCAGACAATGACAGTTTCGAGGGCTGGCTGCAGGGCGGACCTTTCATGGAGAACATGGTGGAGTCGGCGAAAGCCACCATCGACCACTTCGGCGAGAGGATCGTCTATGTCAACGTGCTCAACAACATGTCCATCGACTGCGATTGCATGGGCGTCTACGCCGCGGCGGCCAAAGCGCGCGACCTGGGCATCCTGGCTTCCACCGATATCCTGGCCGTCGAACAAGCCTCAATCGATATGCTGTACGGGCTGCCCGAAGCGGAGCTTCACGACCTCAAGGAACGCATCGAATCCCGCAAGGGTCTGAGGCAGCTGTCCTACATGAAGGAACTGGGAATGGGCAACGATCAGTACGACCTGATCAGGCTTTAGGGAGCATGGATGAGGAGCGAAGGACTCTGACGCAGCTCCCAGGCGACCGAGGTAGCTCGAAGAAGCAGACGTGGTCTCAAACTGGCATCGCTGAGGGTGCCGTGTCAGCTCTTGCTGCCTTTCCACGGATAGCGCGGATTGTCGTGAAGAACGACAAGGCGATTCACCAGGCGGTTGCTTGCTCCTGGCCTAGGCGACCGCCTGAGCTCATAGCGCTACTCTTCCGTGCGTGCACACCCGGTGCCAGTGGGCGCGAGGTCGCCGCGCTCGTACTTGCCAGTATTGAAGCCATCCTGCACACAGCCGAAGACTCCGCCGCAATAAGCGGACAATGGAAAAAGAGGGCTCTCGACCTGATCCAAAAGGGCTCGGCGCAAAAGGGCAACAGGTACAAGCAGTATATAGCGTTTCGGTCCAATTTGTTCGAGTTGCAGTTGGGCCATCGGCTCGAACAAGTGGATTACTGCGTTCAGTTTGGCTCGCAAACGACGGGAGGGCCAGATCTCACAATTCGACGGCCCGATGGCCGAGGAGTATGTGTAATCGAAGCCACCGCACCGCAGATGAGTACGGCCGACGACTGGGATGAGCTCGAGGCGGAGTGGAATGAGGACGCGATTCTCCGCGGGGCTCCGGCGGTTGGTGACATCAAGGCGTCTGTCAGTTCCCCGCTAGCCCTTCCCGCTGAGATACAGAGATGGCTACTCGATCCGCACAACCAACGGAAGCGCGAACAACTTGCAACCGGAGACCTTCCCAGCATGCTAGCTCTTCTTGTCTGGTCGTTCATGCGCGATGGTCGCTCTGGCCTCATCTCACATCTACTCGGGTACGATAAGACGGGATTCGTCCCAGCAATATACGATGGGCTGCCGGACCAGTGCCAAGGAATTCTGCTTTGCTATTTCGATCTCCCGCTAACCACCGTCACGTCTGAATTCCTGCCCGCGCCCGCGCGAACGATGCCCCCAGACATCCGCGGGCTCCTCACTTCGCTGGGAGCCGTCCAACCTCCTCCTCTATCCTGAGAAACCGGGCCACCCTTTCGCGTAGCTGGCGATATCCGATACTCATAACGTATCCTTATCCATACGAAATCGAAGGTGCACGAGCCGTGAAGTCGAACCTGGAAATCGAACAGAGCGTCGAAAAGCTCCCGATAGCTGAGGTCGCACGCCGTCTGGGGCTCGACGGCGACGCCATCAACCCGCACGGCCGCTACATCGCCAAGCTTCCGCTCTCGATCCTTCAAGAGCAACGCGACAAGCCCGACGGCAGGCTCATCCTCGTCACGGCAATCACGCCCACCCGCACCGGCGAAGGAAAGACAACCGTCGCCATCAGCCTCGCCGACGCTATCAACCGGCTCGGCAAGAAAGCTGCCGTCTGCATCCGCGAGCCGTCGCTCGGGCCCTACTTCGGCATGAAGGGCGGCGCGACCGGCGGCGGCTACGCCCAGGTGGTGCCGGCGGAAGACATCAACCTGCATTTCACCGGGGACATGTACGGCGTGTCGAAGGCGAACAACCTGCTCGCCTCGATGATCGACAACCACCTCTACTTTGGCAATTCGCTCCAGATCGACTCCCGCCGCGTCACCTGGAAGCGCGTCATCGACCTCAACGACCGCGCCCTCCGCGACATCATCGTCGGCCTCGGCGGCACGGCGAACGGCTTCCCCCGCAGGGACGGATTTGACATAACACCCGCGTCCGAGGTCATGACCATCCTCAGCCTCTCGCAGGACACCGCGGACCTGCACGAGCGCATCAAGCGGATAATCGTCGGCTATACGTTCAAGGGAGAGCCCGTGACCTGCGAGCAACTCAGCGGTGACGCGGCGATGGTCATTCTTCTGCGCGACACCGTTCAGCCCAATTTGGTGCAAACAATCGAGCATACGCCGGCATTCATTCACGGCGGCGCCTTCGCCAACATCGCCCACGGCTGTAACACGCTCTTTGCGACCCGTATGGCGCTCAAGCTGTGCGAATATGCCGTCGCTGAGGCCGGCTTCGGCTCCGAGCTCGGCGCCGAGAAGTTCTTCGACATCAAGTGCCGCATGGGCGGGCTCCAGCCGAGCGCCGCCGTAGTCGTGGCAACCGTGCGCGCTCTCAAGCACCACGGTGACGGATCGCTCGATGCGGGTTTCGCCAACCTGGCGAAGCACGTCGAGAACGTGCGCGCCTTCGGCGTCGTCCCGGTCGTCGCCGTCAACCGCTTCGCCGACGACACGGATGCGGAGCTGGACGAAGTGCGACGGCGCTGCGAGGCGATTGGCGCGACATGCGCTGTCTGCGACGGTTTCGGCCGGGGCAGCGCCGGCGCCGTCGAGCTCGCCGAAGCCGTCATGAAGGTCGCGGACGCGGGCTCCTCCACGCTGCGTTTCCTCTATTCCCTCGACCTGCCGGTGCGCGACAAGATGGAGATGATCGCGACCCGCATGTACGGCGCCTGTGGCGTCGAATACGACCGCCGGGCGCTCGCGGGCATCGAGCAAGTCGAGAAGCTGGGCGCCGGCAACCTGCCTATCTGCGTCGCCAAGACGCCGGCGTCCCTCTCCGACAACGCCGAGCTTCGAGGCGTCCCCCGCGACTTCAAGGTCCGCGTGAACGAAGTCCGCCTCTCCGCCGGCGCCGGGCTCATCGTCATGCTCTGTGGTAACATTGTTACGATGCCCGGCCTCCCGCGGGTGTCGGCCGCGGAGCTAATGCAGGTCGACTCCTCGGGCCAGACGATCCGTCTCATCTAGCGACGGCGCGGACCGCCGGAAAACCGCCTCGCGGGCCCGTGCATCGGAAGGGACGGCGCGCGTGGCGGAAGAACCATCGAATTCAGCTCCTGACGCATCCGCTATCGATGCCCGGTCGCGTCCGAGCCGCTTTCGGAGCGCGCTGGAACGCGGCGAGTTCGTCGTGACGTTCGAGGTCGTGCCGGCCGCCGGCCCGGGCGGTCGCGGCATCGACACGCTCCTCAAGGACGCCGAAGAGCTTGCCAGCGACGGCCGTTTCCACGCGATGAGCCTCTGCGACAACCCGGGCGGCGGCCACGCCATCATGCCCGACGAGCTGGCGCGGGAGATCCAGGGCGTCGGCCTGGACTGCATCGTCCACTTCACCTGCAAGGACCTCACGCGCAACGGCGCCGTCTCCCGCGCCTACGCGCTGGGGCGAATGGGCCTGTGCAACATCCTTGCGCTGACCGGCGACTATCCGAAGGAGGGCTACTGGGGCGCCTCGAAGCCGGCCTTCGACCTGGACGCCGTCACGCTGATCAAGCTCCTTGGCGACATGAACGGCGGCCTCGTCGATATCGACCGCAAGGGCACGCCGGCGCCCGCCTGCGACTTCTTCGTCGGCGCCTGCGTCTCGCCCTTCAAGCAAACGGAAGCCGAGCAGATGATGCAGTACTACAAGCTGCACCGGAAGCTCAGCGCCGGCGCGCGCTTCGTCATCAGCCAGCTCGGCTACGACATGCGCAAGGTGCAGGAGCTGAAGCAGTACCTCGACCTGTACGGCATCGACGTTCCGGTCATCGGCAACGTCTACGTCCTCAACGCCGGCGTCGCCCGCACGATGAACGCGAACCAGGTTCCCGGCGCGGTCGTGCCCGACTCGCTCCTGCGGTTTCTTGAGTCGTTTCCGAAGGGCAAGGAGGGCCGGCCGCGCTTCCTGGAGCATGCCGCGAAGATGTTCGCCGTCGTGCGCGGCCTCGGCTATCGCGGCGTCCATCTCGGCGGCTTCGGCCTGAAAGTCGAGGAGGCGAAGGAGATAATCGACCGCGCCGACGAGTTCCAGCCCGACTGGCAGGAGCACATGCGCTCGATGGTCTATCCGATCGAGCCGTCGGAGCGCCAGTTCTACTACTTCCAGACAGACGCCGCCACCGGCCTCAACGCCGCGACGCCCGTCGACCGCAAAAGCCTGCCGAATCCCGAAAAAGGCCCTCGCCTGCACTTCCGCTCCATGAGCGCCCTCCATGACGCCGTCTTCGAGCCGGGCACGAAAGGCTTTCGCGCCATGCAGCGCGCCGCCCGCACCGCCGACGGCAATCGCTTCCTGAGAGGCGGCGTGCGCTGGGTCGAGAGGCTGTCGAAGGAGGTCGGCGTCGGCTGCCGGGAGTGCGGCGACTGCGCGCTGCCGCATCTGGCGTACCTTTGCCCGGAGGCGGGCTGCCCGAAGGGGCTGCGCAACGGCCCCTGCGGCGGCTCCTTCCGCGGCAAGTGCGAAGTCTACCCGGACCGCGATTGCTTCTACGTTCGCGTCTACAACTCGCTGAAGGCGGCGGGCCGCGAGGAGGAGCTGCGCGACATGCCGGTCATCACGCGGAACTGGGAGCTGCAGCGGCAGTCGTCCTGGCTGACCTACTTCCTCGGTCGCGACCACATGCGCGTCGAACTGCCGGACGCCTGGAAGCCGAAACCCGAGGCAGAGGCACCAGCGCCCAAGTAGGCGAAGCCGCCATCCTGTTGACTGGCAGTCAATGATCGGCTAGCATTCCGCCCTTAGAGTGAGAGAAGCGGCGGGTCGCGATGAGCGTTGCCGTCCGATGATGCCAATCGCGAGGTTAGCGCTGACACAGCCGCGGAGGCGACACGATGGACCTGCTACCAACCCAGTTGCTTCCCGCGGTGCCTCACGTCGCATTCTCAATCTTCAACCTGGCGATTCCCAACATAGGCGCGTGGGCAGCAGTGCTGGCGGTCTTTGTTGCCGCAGCATGGATCAGGTTACCGCGCATCTTCGAGCCCAGCGACTAGAATAGCAATACAGGGACAGGGTCAAGGATGAACCTAACCCGGTCTGCCCAGCAAATCCTTGCGGACAATCTCACTCTCGAGGATGCGCTTCCGACCAGGCTGCCGACCTATGTCAACTCCGTCGCCTATCTCTTTGGCGTGACGACGCTCTCGGCGCTGGGGCTGCTCGTCGTTACCGGCGTCACCATGGCGTTGTTTGGGCCGGAATGGTACCACGGCGGCCAGGCCCCCGGGTCCGGCATCGGTCGTTTTGTGAATTCCCTCCACTTCTGGTGCGTGCAGCTCTTCTTCTTCGCCCTGGTGGCGCACCTGTCGAGCAAGTTCGCGATGGCGGCATGGCGGGACGGGCGCTGGAAGACGTGGATGCTCGGCGTCCTCGCGCTGGCAGTGGCGATATTCACCGCTCTTACCGGCTTCCTGGCGCAGACGAACTGGGACTCGCAGTGGATAGCCGTCCAGGCCAAGGACGCGATGAACGCCATCGGCATCGGAGCCTTCTTTAACACCATGAATACGAGCCAGGTCCTCACTCTTCATGTCGTTGCCCTGCCGCTCCTGCTGGTGCTGATAGTTGGGGCCCATTTGTTCTTCATCCGCAGCGATGGCCCGGTGAAGCCAATCGATGATGGCAGGGCAGATGAGTAAGCGCTCGGAAGCGTACTTTCGGGGCGTCCCGACGAAGCCGTACGACATCGTCAGGGAAGGGCTCATCGTCCTCGCCCTGGCGATCGTCGCGGTCGTGATTCTGGCTGCGGTCTTCAGCTCGCCCGACTACCCGACCGTTCGCGGCGAGGACGTCGCCAACCTGCAGCCGCTGGCCTACCTCCAGACCAGTGCGAATATCCTCGCCGGCAACCACAGCGTTCAGGACTACGGCCCGCCTTATACCTCGGACACCGAAAACTCACAAAGCTTGTATGGTGTGGCGCCTGCCACCTGGTTTGGAGTGACCAATCCCGTCGATCCCTCGCAGGACCTGGTGCTGAAGCCGCTTCAGCGGGTGGCTATCCTCAAGCCAGACGTTGGGAACGCCCTGGACACGTACAACGCGGCGAGCGCTGACCAACAGCAGGCGTGGGTATCCGCCTACCTGGACGCGCTCGATGGGGCCACGGTGGATTCCGGTGTCGTGACAGTTCCAGCCGGCGACTACGGTCCGGTGGCGACGATGATGAACGGGATGCTGGCACTGGGACGCGCCGGCCTGTTGGAGGGTGCGTTAACCGCCGGCGATCGGCTACCTTACACCCTCGACAACACGAAGTCGCTCCTCTTCTTCTCGGACGACGTGGACGCCGGCGTCGCGGACACGCTGGACATGACGGGCGATCAGTGGGGCGTCAGCAATGAAACGGGGCGGTTCCCGGGGGCATGGTGGCTGTGGCCCTATGCCTTCCTCTACCATATCCGGCCAATATCCTCTTCGCCCAACGCCGACCTTGAGGCAATCGGGATTTCGGCCGCGGCCTTGTTGCTACTCCTTCTGCTCCCATTCATCCCCATTCTTAACCGCCTGCCGCGCGTGCTCCGCATACACCGGCTGATCTGGCGCGACTGGTACCGAAGTCTGGACCGAGACCGCTCTTCTTCTAGACCCGGCGGGCCCTGAGTGTCCACAAACGAGCCTGCGAACTCGGGAGCAAAGGTCTGCCGCTCCTCCCGCCACCGTGACGCTGTCCGCCCGGACCGGACGGTGATGCTGTACATCCCCTCGAGCCGGGCGAAGGCGGTGGGCCTCTGCCTCCGAGCAACTCCGGGCTGCCTGCCTCACTTCGATGTCTGCGCTGCGAATGCGCCAAGAAGGCCAAGAAAGTATAATAGTGCTGAGTTGGAACGATAAGTCGTGAAGAAAATCCTCGTTGTCGACGACGAGCCCACGCTCGTGGCGACGGTCAAGTACAACCTCGAGCGCGAAGGCTACAGCGTCACCACCGCCGCCGACGGCGAAGCCGCCCTCAGCCGCGCCCGCGAAGAGCGCCCCGACCTGGTGGTCCTCGACGTCATGTTGCCGGTCATCGACGGCTTCGAAGTCTGCCGCCTGCTGCGACGCACCATGTCCGTCCCCATCCTCATGCTCACCGCCAAGACCGACGAGGTCGACCGCGTTGTCGGCCTGGAGATCGGCGCCGACGACTACGTGACAAAGCCGTTCAGCATGCGCGAGCTCATGGCGCGTGTAAAGGCGCTCCTTCGCCGCGCCGAGGCCGGCCCGTCCGACCACGCCGACGGCCTCTCCTGCGGCGACATCGAGATCGACCTCCGGCGGCGCGAGGCGTCCCGCTCCGGCGCTGTGCTGACGCTCAAGCCGAAGGAGCTGGAGCTTCTGACTTTCTTCCTGCGCAATCGCGGCCGCGCCTTCACGCGCGAGCAACTGCTGGACCAGATCTGGGGCTACGATTTCGTCGGCGGGACGCGCACGGTGGATGTGCACGTGAGCTGGCTGCGTCAGAAGATCGAAGAGGAGCCGGCGAAACCGACGCGGCTGATAACGGTCCGCGGCACCGGCTATCGCTTTGAGGGCTAGCATGCTGGCCAGCATCCGGGTCCGCATAGCCGCCTATGTGCTGCTGATCGTCGCCGCTCTCGCTGGGCTGGGCCTCTTCGTTATCCATCAAGTCGACTCCGACATGCATAGCAATACGGAGTCGTATCTCGCCTCCGAGGCGCAGATCGTCGCTAACTCGGCGCGGCCGCTCCTCGAATCCGGCGCGCCGCAATCCAGCTTCGAGGCGCTCGCCAAGCAGGTGGGCGCCGGCGTCGACACCCGTGTCACCATCATCGCCCCTGACGGCACGGTGCTCGGCGATTCCGAGGCCGACCCGGCAACGATGGAGAACCACGCCGGCCGGCTCGAATTCCTCCAGGCGATGCAGTCGGGCTCGGGCAAAGACGAGCGCAGCAGCGCGACTCTGGGTGTGAACTTCAGCTACGTGGCTCAGCGCGTAGATGTCAACGGCAGTCCCGCCGCTGTCGTGCGCGTGGCGCGACCGCTATCCGCCATCAACGATACGCTATCCAGCATCAGACGGTCGCTGCTCGTCGCAATCGCGCTGACGGCCGCGCTGGCCGCGCTCCTGAGCTTGATTATCGCCGGAACAATCATCCGGCCGCTGAACGCCTTGAGCGCAGCCGCTCGCGGCGTCGCCAGGGGCGACCTGACGCGACGTGTAAAACCGCGCCCTTCAGGGGAGATCGGCGAGGTGGCGGACGCCTTCAACCAGATGACGCAGAGCGTCGAAGGGCTCGTCGACGCCGCCTCCAAGGAGCGCAGCCGCCTCACAGCCGTCCTCGACAGCGGCAGCGACGCCGTCCTGGCCGTTGACGCCGAAACGCGCGTCACCTTCGCCAGCCGCGCCGTCAGCCCCTTGCTGGAGAAACGCCCGGACGAGGCGGTCGGCAACCCGTTCGTGTGGACGATGCCGGACGAGCAGGCCGTCCAGGCGCTGCATGACGCTTTGAACACGGGCCAAGCGCGGAGCCTGGTCATCGAGCGGCCGAAGGGGCGCTTCCTTCAGGTCTCCGCGGCGCCGATCGCCGGGGGCGGCGATTGGGTCGCGCTGGTCGTCTTCCACGACGTGACGGAGGGGAAGCGCGTCGAGGACACGCGCCGCGACTTCATCGCCAACGTCTCACACGAGCTGCGAACGCCGCTGGCCTCGATAAAGTCGGTCGTCGAGACGCTGCAGGCCGGCGCCATCGACGACAAGGCCGCCGCACAGGACTTCCTGGCGCGCGCCGACGCCGAAGTCGACCGCCTGGTGCAGATGGTGACGGAGCTACTGGAACTGTCGCGGCTGGAGTCCGGGCAGGCGCCGCTGGCTAGAGAGCCGGTGGATGTTGGGCGGATGCTGGCGCAGGCGGTGGAGCGGATGCGCCCTCAGGCCGACCGCAAGTCGCTGGAGCTGACGCTGAACGTCGGGCCGGACGTGCCGTCGATCAGCGGCGATGCGCAACGGTTGGAGCAAACGCTGGTCAACCTGATCGATAACGCCATCAAGTTCACCCCCGAGGGCGGGGCGGTGCGGGTGTCGGCGAAGAGCATCGACGGTTTCGTCGAAATCGACGTCGAAGACACGGGTGACGGCATTTCGACCGAAAAGGTGCCGCGCATCTTCGAACGTTTTTACAAGGTCGACCGCGCCCGCGGCGACCGCGGCACCGGCCTCGGATTGGCCGTCGTCAAGCACACCGTCGAGGCGCACGGCGGCACGGTTCGCGTTCGCAGCCAGGAGGGCCGTGGCTCGATCTTCACTCTGGTCCTTCCCGCCCAGACCTCTTAGCGTCTCTACAACGTTTACATCCCGTTTACCTGCGTTGAGACAGCATTAATCTGCCTCTATTACGCTGATTTCGAGATGATCAATGAGTACGTCGTTCAGAGTGCTAGGGACGAAACTGACAGACAAGATGGTCGTGCCCGGCCAGATGCTGGCGAGCCGAACTTCCTGGCGATGGGCCCTCGCGCTGAAGCACCTGGCGAAAGAACGACGGGACCGGTGGCTCCCGCTGGCCGTAGCCGCCCTTCGAGCCTCCGCGCTCATGGACCAAGAGAACGAAGAAACACGCTAGCGACTCCGATTTCTCCGGCTCGACGAACGATTCTTGACCTCAGCAATGAGCGAGAGCGAGCCCGCTCTCTGGCACTGAATTGCCTGCTTCAAGCTCGCCGGCGGGCGGTCTTCGAGCTGCTGTCCAGCCTCGGCGACGCCACAAGTCCGTCGGAGGTGCGTGTGGGACTCTGGGCGGCGGCTCTGCTCCGCGAAGAGGCCCTTCCTCCGCTTCGACACCTGTCAAGGACGGAGCGCCTGGACTGTTCTAAAGACGGCTGACCCGCGCTCCTCAATCCTTTTGCCCGCTTCCTCTGACGAAACGTTAACGTGCCGTTTACATGCGTTGAGCCTGCCTTAATCTGCGTCCGTTATGCTTCAGCAGAGATGAAGCATCGCCTGACCAGCACCCAGGCGGAGGTCAAGTCCATCAGCTATCAGTTGCAGCGTCTGCCGCGATCGGCGCAATAGGAGCGAAAGCATGGATGCCGCCGCAGGCGAAGCGCGCAGCACGCCATTAGACTTCATTCGCGCGTTGAGGCGCGCCCGCCTGGGCGACGTCTTCTTCCGGCTGATCGTCGGCGTCTTCGGGCTGTCGGTGCTGCTGTTGGCGGCGCTGATGGTCTGGCAGCTCTTCTTCGAATCGCGCCAGTCCATATCGACATTCGGCTGGGGCTTTCTTACCAGCACGACCTGGGACGGCGCGAAGCTTATCTTCGGCGCCGCGCCGGCCATCTACGGCACGCTCGTCAGTTCCCTCATCGCCGTGCTGCTCGCCGTGCCGATCAGCCTGGGAGCGGCGATCTTCCTCGCGGAGCTGGCGCCGCCCTGGCTGCGACATCCGGCGTCTTTCCTCGTCGAGAGCCTGGCGGCAATCCCCAGCGTCGTCTTTGGCGTCTGGGGCATCTACGTGCTGGCGCCGCGGATCCTCCCGGTCGAGACGGCGCTCAAGAGCCATCTTGGCTTCGTGCCGCTATTTAGCGGACGCGTGTTCGGCGGCTACAGCATGCTGACGGCGGGCGTCATCCTGGCGATCATGATCCTGCCGATCATCACCGCGATCGCCCGCGATTCGGTGCTGGCGGTGCCGTCGTCGCAGCGGGAGGCGATGCTGGCGCTCGGCGCGACGAAATGGGAGATGATAAGCCGGGCCGTGCTCCAGTACTGCCGGTCGGGCCTGGTCGGCGCTATCCTGCTGGGCCTGGGACGGGCCCTCGGCGAGACGATGGCCGTGACGATGGTAATCGGCAAGGTGTACCAGATCAACGGCTCGCTATTTGCGCCCGGGGCCACGGCTGCCAGCCAGATCGCCACCGAGTTCGGAGACGCCAATTTCAACCTGTACCGTTCGGCGCTGATGGAGCTGGCGCTGATACTGCTGGGTATCACCCTGCTCGTGAACGTTGTCGCCAGGCTGCTGGTCTGGCGCATTGCTCGCTCTCCGGAGGCGATCAGGGAATGAGCGCGATTACCTACGCCAAACGAAGGTGGACGAACAGAATCATGCTGGGGCTCTGCGCCGCGTCCGCCTTCCTCGCCATCGGCATACTGGCGCTCATCCTGGGCTTCGTCCTGGTGAAGGGCATCAGCTACATCGGCCTCGACTTCTTTACGAAGCTGCCGAAGCCCGTCGGCGAATCAGGCGGCGGCATCTCGAACGCGATAGCCGGCTCGCTGCTGATCCTGGGCATGGCGGCGCTGATTGGAATCCCGTTCGGCATCGGCGCAGGCGTCTTCGTGGCGGAGATGGCCGGCCCGCGAATGGCCGGAATCGTCCGTTTTACCGCCGACGTGCTGACGGGCGTGCCGTCGATCGTCGTCGGGATCCTCGCCTACACCTGGATTGTCGTAAAGATGGGCCACTTCTCCGCCTTCGCGGCGGCCATCGCTTTGGCCATAATCATGGTGCCGATAATGGCGCGCTCCAGCGAAGAGATGCTGAAGCTTGTGCCGCAGTCGCAGCGCGAGGCCGCGCTGGCGCTGGGCGTCACACGCTGGCGAACGATACTTAGCATCGTCATCCCGGCGGCCAGACGCGGGCTTATCACGGGCGTCCTTCTTGCCCTCGCCCGCGCAGCCGGCGAGACGGCGCCGCTGTTGTTCACCGCCCTTGGCAACCAGTTCATGACGCTCAGTCTGTTCGGCAAACCCGTCGCCGCGCTGCCTTTGGTCATCTATCAGTACAGCACCGGGCCGTACCAGCAGCAGCACCAGCAGGCGTTCGCGGCCGCCTTCGTTCTGGTGACGGTCGTCTTCTGCATCAGCCTCGTGTCGCGGCTGCTCTTGTCGCGGAGAGGGTAGTAGAATGGCGATGATGACTGAGTTCGAGTTCAAACCGCCGACCATCGAAGTGCCGGACAGCACGAACGAGCCCGAAGGCGCCGGCGCCTGCCCGGTCTCCGAGTCCGAGGCCTGGGAAGAGGGCATGGTCATCCGCAACCTGAGCGCCTGGTACGGCTCCTTTCAGGCGATTCGAGACGTGAACCTGCTCGTCGGCCCCAGGCGCGTGACGGCCGTGATCGGGCCGTCCGGCTGCGGCAAGTCGACGCTCATTCGCTGCCTCAACCGCATGCACGAGGTCGCTCCCAGGGCGCGCGCGAGCGGCCACGTCTACCTCCGATCCACCGATATCTATGGCAATGGCGCTGACCCCGTCCTCGTGCGACGCCGCGTCGGCATGGTCTTCCAGAAGCCGAACCCGTTCCCAACGATGTCCGTCTTCGATAACGTCGCCGCCGGCCTGCGGCTCAACAGCCTCTTCTCCCGGCGCAGCCACCTCGCCGATATCGTCGAGGGGGGCTTGAAACGCGCCGCGCTGTGGGATGAGGTGAAGGACAAGCTGAACCGGCCCGCGACCGAGCTGTCGGGCGGCCAGCAGCAGCGGCTGTGCATCGCCCGCGCTCTGGCCATCGAGCCGGAGGTCATCTTGATGGACGAGCCGTGCAGCGCGCTCGACCCGGTAGCGACGCTGAAGATCGAAGACCTCATGCGCGACCTCTCGGCGACCTACGCCATCGTTATCGTCACCCACAACATGCAGCAGGCCGCGCGCGTCGCCGATTGCACGGCGGTGATGATGATGGCAGAGGACCGCGCCGGCGAGATGATCGAGTTCAGCGCAACGAGTGAGGTCTTCACCAATCCGAGAGATAAACGGACCGAGGACTACATTACCGGCCGGTTCGGCTAAGGCTGGGGAGACGAAAACGGCTCTTCGGGTGCTCTTTCTTTGCGTCCATAACTCGTCGCGCAGTCAGATGGCGGAAGCGTTGCTTCGCCGGATGGCGGGCGACCGCTTCGAGGTCGAAAGCGCGGGCAGCGAGCCGACCGAGGTCAATCCGCTGGCCATCGCGGTCATGCGCGAGGTCGGGATCGACATCAGCGGGCAGCGCGCCAAGGACGTCAGCGAGATCGAAGGGCCGCCGGACATCGTGATAACGCTCTGCGACGAGGCGAAGGAAGCATGCCCCATTTTTCCCGGCAGTCCTCGCTACCTTCACTGGAACCTGCCTGATCCCGCTGCTACACTGGATCAGGCGGCCGCGGAAGCCGCCTTCCGAAGCGTCCGCGATTCGCTTACGCTCCTTATTCGCGAATTCGTGGAAGGAGTTGGATAATGGCCCGCACGGTACTGGAGCAGAACCTGGCCGGCGTACAGGAAGACATGCTCGTGATGGCGGACATGGTGGACACCGCTATCGAGCGTTCAATCATCGCCCTGAAGAATCGCGACCTTGACCTCGCCCGGCTGGTCATCACGGATGACGTCAGGATCAATCGCAAACGGTATGACACCGAGGAGCGCTGCCTTGAGCTCATCGCCACGCAGCAACCGCTGGCCGGAGACTTGCGGACAATCGTCGCTGTGCTGCATATGATCGTCGACCTGGAGCGGATGGGCGACCACGCTGAAGGGATCGCCAAGATCGTCGTCATGCTCGCCGACGAGCCGCCGCTGAAGCCGTACGTCGACTTGCCGCGCATGTCCGTGATCGCGCGTGAGATGCTCCGCGAGGCCATCGAAGCGTTCAAGCACCGCGACGCCGAGCTGGCCCGTTCCGTCATGAACCGCGACGATGAAGTCGATGCGCTCTACGATCAGGTCTACCGCGAGCTCCTGACCTACATGCTGAGCGACCCGCGCACAATCGAGCGGGCGACGCGCCTACTCTGGGTGGCGCACAATCTGGAGCGCATCGCCGACCGCGTGACCAACGTCTGCGAGCGCGTCTCGTACCTTGTGACCGGGAAGCTACAGGAGCTCAACGTTTCCAATTACTGAGCGCAGGCCTGCCAGCGGGATAACCGTGATGTCCCGTGGCAATCTCCGGACTACCTGGTGCGCCATGCCTACGAGCAGTACGCCGGTCTCTCCGCCTTCCAACGTGGCGTCGATGCGCCTCGTGATGTACGTGTCCCTCTCCTCCAGCAGCGACGGCGCCCGAACGCGGTAGCTTTCCGTTGCCCGTTTCTTCTCTCCCGCGTCGGCCGCTGCGAGGATGGCGCGCAGGCTCTCGTACTCCTCCGCGAGCAGCTTCCAGGACTCCGTGCCGAGGACGGCGGCGCCCTGCCCTTTCAGCCAGCGAAGGAGCTCGTAGTTCGGGCTCTCCACCTGCCGGACTATCTTCTCGACCAGGTCTTCGGCTACGTCGGGCAGGCCGTCCTGGTAGACTTTGGCGCCGCGCCAGTCCAGCCGAAGCCGCTTGATCCGGCGCGTCACGTCCTGCCACCACCAGTCCGCGAAGGCGGTCCCTTCCGCCGGCGGAGGCAGCCGTTGCCCCAGGATGCCCATATCGGCGGACGTGTGGGCGATGGGGACATGGATCAGCCGTCGCATGCCGTCGCGCGCGTCATGTGAGTCCTGGCGCTCTCCGCCGCGAGGAATAGACTTCATCTCATCCCTTCGGCCGATGCCCCGTCGCTGGAGCCAGGTTCGCTGTTATCGCTGCTGTAACGAGACGTCCGTGAGCTGCGTTGGCATTTACAGAGACCGTTAGACGATAACATGGCACTTCGTAGCATCCCGCCAGTCACCATCAGCTCGAGGCACCGCATTCCTGCGGGCGGCCGGAGCCGTAGCCCCACGATGGCGCGTTCGCCGCAGCCGACGACGCAAGCGGCACGACGCGGAGGCGACGTCGTCGTCCCTCCTCGAAAGGCCGCCGCGCCGGTCGCCAGGACGACGAGAGCGCGTGGCGAGCATCTGATTCGTCTCGATTTCCCGATGCGCATATCTGAAGCCGACATAGTCTGGCGCCTCAGCGGCGACATCCTCGAGATCGAATACGTCGGCCCCCAGTCCAGCTACTACCACAACTTCCTCGTGCCGGGCGATAGCACTCCTGACATCGCCTTTCGCCCCCACGCATTCGAGGCCCGCTTTCGGAGGCCGGCCGGGCGCTGACCGTCAGGCGCTCCGCTTCGCGGCGTCGAGCTCTTCCGCTGTCCAGCCGTCGAGCATCGTCAGCGCCGACTCCAGCGCTCGCTGCGCCATTTCGATTCGCCTGACCTTGCCTTCCCGCAAAGCTCTCCTTAGAGCTGCAATCTTCTCGATGACAGCTGTGCCCATCTGACGGGCGTCTTCAGCGTCCAGCGACGCCAGCGCGGTCTCCGCCCGGAGAATGCAGGAGTCCGCTCGGTTGCGCGTCGCGATCTCGTCCTGCCGCTGGCTGTCGATGGCCGCGAACTGTTTCGCCTCGGTCCTCATACGCTCGATCTCCGCTTCCGAGAGCCCGTCGGCGGAACGGACGACGATCCCCTTCTCGCGCTCGGTCGCCTTGTCGCAGGCGCGCACCTGCACGATGCCGTCGGCGTCGATGGCGAACGTGACCTCGATCTGCGGCTCGCCCCGCGGCGCCGGCGGTATGTCCTCCAGGCAGAACCGCCCCAGCGACCTGTTCTCCGCCGCCATCGCGCGCTCTCCCTGCACGACGTTGATTTCGACATTCGACTGGTCGTCGGCTGCGGTCGTAAAGACGCGGCTGGCGGAGGTGGGAATCGTGGTGTTGCGCTTTATGAGCGGCGTTGCGATGCCGCCTCTCGTCTCCACGCCGAGTGTGAGCGGCGTCACGTCCAGCAGCAGCACGCCGCCGACCTTTCCGGTAAGGACGCCTGCCTGCACGGCCGCGCCCAGGGCGACGACTTCGTCCGGATTCAGACCGGTGTGCGGTTCC
This sequence comes from Dehalococcoidia bacterium, assembly GCA_049511815.1. Lineage (GTDB taxonomy): Bacteria > Chloroflexota > Dehalococcoidia > DSTF01 > JALHUB01 > JALHUB01. The sequence continues at coordinate 17,394 of JBEKXP010000001.1, read as the reverse complement.
CTGCCGAAGAACCGCCTCACGCGCTCCGGCACGAGCGGCATGCGCGTCTGCCCGCCCACGAGGACGATCTCGTCCAGCTCGCCGACGGTCAACTCCGCGTCGCGAAGGGCCTGGCGGCAGCAATCGATGGTCCGCTCAACGAGGTCCGCCGCCAGCTCGTCGAGAATGGACCGCGTCAGGGTGACCTGCAGGTGTCCGGCACCGGAGGCCGTCCCTGTGATGTAGGGAAGGCTAATCTCCGCGCTGAGACGCGTGCTGAGCTCCTGTTTTGCTCTCTCGGCCGCGTCCTTTAGTCGCTGCAGCGCCGTTCGGTCGCCGCGCAGGTCGACGCCCTGCCGCTGAGCGAACAGCCGGCACAGCCAGTCGACTACCCGTCGGTCGATGTCGTCGCCGCCCAGGTGTGTGTCGCCGTTCACGGCCCTGACCTCGAACGTGCCCTCGCAGAGCTCGAGGATCGAAATATCGAAGGTGCCGCCGCCCAGGTCGTAGACGGCGATTGTCTGGCTTTTCTTCCTGTCGAGCCCGTAGGCGAGGGCCGCCGCCGTAGGCTCATTGATGATCCGCAGGACGTCCAGGCCCGCGATTGCGCCCGCGTCGCGAGTAGCCTGGCGCTGGCTGTCGTTGAAATGCGCGGGCACCGTAATGACGGCCTGCTTCACCTCCTCGCCGAGATAGGCCTCCGCTCCGGCCTTCAACTGCTGCAGGACCATGGCCGATATCTCCGGCGGGCTGTACGGCTTGCCGGCCATCCAGACACGCACGTCGTGGCCTGCCGATTCGTCGATCCTGCAGGCCGCGTATCTCCTGTCATGCTCCACCGTCGCAGTGTTCTCCGGCTCGTGGAAGCGGCATCCCATGAGCCGCTTGATGCTGAGGACCGTGTTCTCGGCATTGACGATAGCCGACTGCTTGGCCGCCGAGCCAACGAATCGATGCCCCGCGGCGTCAGCGCTGACGACGGACGGCGTGATGTGCTCCCCGCCGGCGCCCGGGATGATGACCGGCACGCCGCCCTCCATGACGGCGACGCAGCTGTTCGTCGTGCCGAGGTCGATGCCGACTGCCCTGCTCATGCCTGCCTTTCTCTGACCGCCCGCGCCCGTCGGGCCTGGCGCTGCCACTCGCTCTTGAAATCCCTCACCTCGGCGCGAATCTCCCGGATCCTATCTCTCCGAAGCCGGCGGTCCGTCTTAATCTGCCGGATGAGGCGGCGTATGTGCTCCTCGAACTCCGCTTTGCGAGCGACGCGGATGCGCTGGGTGAGCTCCGCCAGGTCTGTCCGTCCGGCCTCGGCGATGGCCCGTTCGAGAGCGCGGATCTGGTTCGCCTTGAGCATCGCGGCTACCCCGCGTGAAGTGCGTCGACTTCGGGGCGGCCGCTTTCGCCGGCGACGGGTATCGCGGCGAACGTATATGGCGGCCACGGCCCCGTGAAGCGCACCTCGACGCCGTCTTCTTCGCTGAAGGCGCCCAGCGCCGCGCCGATCTCCTCCACCTTGTCTTTTCGGGCCAGGAGGGCCAGGTTCGCGATCATCGTCTTGCCCTCGCGCTTTCGGGGCTTGTTCACGTGTATGCCGTCGGCGTGCCGGCTCAGCGTCTCATAGCAGGCCGCGTAGTCGCCGACGGCTTTTCGCTCCAGCTCCCGCTTGATCGACTCGGCCAGCTTGTGGCGCTGGAGATAGGCTGCGCCCGGCGACATGCCGGCGATGGCGGCTGTCAGAGCTCTTACCTCGTCGCTGCACTCAGCAAGACTGACTGCGACGACGTCGGTGTCCCAGAGGAGCTGCACGCCCAGTTCCACCTTGTCCCTGAGCTCGTCCAGCTTGATCTTGAAATACGCCTTCTCCTCCTCCAGCCACCGGTGGACGTTCTCGTCGGCCGTGTGGGAATCGTCGGGCTTGACGATGACGCCGAATCGCATCGGCAGGATAGAGCCCGTCTGGGACCAGGCGCGGCTGACGACGTCGTTATGAACGCTCACGAACTCCATGATCGACTCGCCGTCGCCGCTGAACGGCTCGGCGGGGCAGTCGTGGATGAGCGCAGCGATGTCGCCGCAGGAGAGCGCGCGCACGGTCGCTCCGCCCAGGCCGATTGGACCCAGCTCGTTCGCGAAGGCCCCCGGAACGACCGCGTACACGTATGTGGCGTCTTCCCTGCGGAAATCCTGCTCCCTCATGGCACGCGCTCCTTGCTCAGTCTGACCTGCAACACGCCGTTCCGATAACTGGACGACAGGGGACCGGCCCTCACGTCCTCGGGGAGCCGCACCCGCTCATGGCATCGCTGCTGGTCTGTATCGACGGCCACGACTAGGTCGCCGTTCTCGACGCTCAGCTTGATGTCTTCCTCGCCGACGCCCGGTAGGTCCAGCAGCACGAGGAGTTGGTCGCTCTCGTCCAGGACGTCCACGAACTCCGGTTGAACGGCCTCGCACGTCGACCCGTCATTGAGCCACCAGCTAAACGGCACGTGCTCCCCGGTCCGCCGGTCGACGCGCGATCTCTCGAAGACGAACAGCGGCCGGCCGAGGACGCGCACGGCGAGAGGGTTGACCTCTTCCCTGATGTGCGCCAGGATGTTCATGTGCGATGCCTCGCCGAGGGCGTCCGAAAGCTCGTCCAGCCTGGCGTGCCCGTTCTTCCAGACGTACCAGACCAGTCGCGCGCCGGCCGGGTCGAGCAGGCGGGCCACGAGGGCGATGTCATCGACGGAGAACGGTGTCTGGCGGCCGTCGCGGGCTTCCGCGACAAGCTGCAGCGCTCGCCGGCGGCCCACTTCGATATCAGCGATCTCGCGCGCCGTAAGCCGCGGCATCCGACGCCCCGCTCTCGGCTCGCCGGTCGGATGCGGCCCGACTCGCCCGTCGTCGACCTGGAGGATGGTCCCGTGCCCTTCGACGAGGCCGGCGATTGCTTTCCACCATTTTTCGACGTGCGGCACCGTCAGCCAGAACCGGCGGCCGCCGTCGCCGTCGCGCTGCCAGACGGCGAGACACCGCCTGGCCGCGAGTACGAATCGCCTTCTTTCGATGCCGATTTCGCCGACAGACGACAGCGGGATTTCTACGCGCTGCCGCTCGCCCTGGGCGAAAAGCAGTCTCCGGTCTGTAAGGCAAACGCTACCCAACAGCCAGGAACGCCCCGAGCTGTAGCCGCCCGCATCGCGCAGCAGCACGTGTTCCTCCGGGTCCAACGCCGGCTCGAAGCCCTGTCTGGTTGCAATTCCTGTCTTCACGTTGTCGCTTTCTCCAGCCAGCGCCCCGGGTTCAGGAACCGGTCCATCACACCGTCCACGAGGTCGTCGAGGCCGTCGCGCACCTGCTGGACAGCGCCGCTCAGCCCCTGCTCGCACTTTATCTGCTCCACCGCCACCTTCAGATCGGAAAGCGCGCGTCCCAGCCGCTCGACCTCGTCGGACGTCAGGCTGCCGCTCTCCATCCGCCGGAAGGCCTGCAGCTCCAGCGTTTCCTCGATGATCTCCACCAGGGTGACCACCAGCGCCAGCACGCCCTGCTTCAGGTTGTCCTCTTCGATTTCGACGACCATGGCTAGCGGCTCCCGACCGCAAGCGGCTGCGGCGCAGGAAGGGCGGCCGCCGAGCGCTCCGACTCGCGGACTCGCGCGTCCCAGTCCTGCATGATGCCGTAGCGACGCATCGTCTCCATTCCCGCTAGCGCCGCTCGCAGGTTCACGCCCAGCAGCGGGACGCCAGCGACGCAGATCAGCAGGTCGGCGTGAACGACGACGCCCTTGTCGAAGACGCGGTCAAGCAGGTCGACAAGCGTCGCTTTCTCATAGCCGATCGGCGTCAGGACCGTTCCGGGCGCTTCCACGAAGTTGGCCTCCATCGGCGGCTAGGCGGCCATCGGCGGCGACACCGCTCTGGCGCTCATCCACCCGCACCATGGGCAGCCGCTGCCGAGGAGCTCAGCCGTTGCGACCCGCTTGTCGCACTGAGGGCAGGTCTCCTTGGCGGCCTGCGCCTCCTGCCAGGCGGGCAGCTCCAGGTTCGCTCCCGACGGGAACTCCAGACCGTATCTCGCCGCCGTCTCGAAGGAAGCGAGGGCGGCGCGGATCTTGATGCCCAGCAGCTCGACGCCGACGACCGAGACGGCGATGTCGGCGTTGATGACGAGACCCTTGTCGAGGATGGTGTCTATCACGTCCGCCAGCCCCTCCACGCGGTCCACGGTTGGCCTAAGCTCTGCGCTCAACTGGGCCTCCTTCGCTGTCCGACTGCCGGTGAATCCCCTCCACGATCTCTCTTACGCGCGCCCGTCGGGCCTCAGCGCCGCTGGACGCCCCGCAACGAGCGTACAGGCTCTCGAGCGTGTCGTAGACCGCGAGCATCCGGTGCGTCTGGTTTTCGGCGGCGAAGATCTGGGCGATGTCGAGCAGCCGTTCTCGCGCCTCCGCTTCTTCGTCGGTCCCCGGGTAACTCTCGATGATCTGCGTGTAGGCTTGCTGTGCCTCCGCGTAATGCCCGCGCTCCTGCTGGGCGACCGCGAACCTGAGCGTCGCGGCCCGCCGGGCGGCCGACACCTGGTCGAGGGCGTCGCCTGGCCCGATGCTATGCGGCTTTGTCATGTCTGATCCCCCTTCTTCCGGCCGGCTTCCCCGCCGTCGGCCGGCGATGCCTTTCGAGCTCGCGCTTGTATTTCCGCACCGCTGCCAGGTGGTCCATAATCTCCTTCTCGCGGCGGTCGTATTCCTCCTGCTCGATCTCCTCCATGTCCAACTGGAGCTGCGCTTCGGTGAGTCGCTCTATGATGCGATCTTCGTCAAGCAGCTCGTCCCGCGCCTCCTGATGGATCGTTTCGAAAACACCCTTAACTCCCTTGTAGGGCGCGATGACGGGCGCGGTGGCGACGCCGTTCACCAGCTTGAGCGTCTTGAACAGGAGATACGAGACCATTGCCTTCTTTCCTCCGCATAGCTCCTCGCTTTCGCCGGCTGCGAGGCCGGCACCACGCCCGCGCCGTTGCAGCCGGTGCAGAAGAGCCGTCCATCGCTCGCGGCGTCGCGGCCGGACCCCTGGCACGCAGCGCATTTCTCGACCGGCTCCTCGACGTGAATCACGCCCTTGCCCATGCAGGCGGTGCAGGAGAGACGCTCGTGCGGGTGGACGCCGCTTCCGCCGCAGAAAGCGCAGCGATGAAAGGGCGTCCCTATCTCGACGACGCCGCTGCCGCCGCAGACGCTGCACCTGGAGAGCGGCGACAGCACCCCGAATCGGTCTCTCCCGGCGCCTCGACAGTAGCCGCAAGCCGTCTTTGTCGTGTTCGACCTGGTTCCCCGGGCCATGGTGTTCCTCCTTTCGGCGCTACTCCTCTTCCTCCCAGTGAACGACGATCTCGATGAAGTTGAAGGGAGGCAGCGGGCCGACGTATTTGAAGCTCATCCTCTCACCGAAGCGCTCGTCCAGCTCCTGCACCGCGGCGTCGAACGCGGCCGTCCGCTCGTTGCAGACGAGGAAGGCGCCGTTGAGTATCATCATGTCGGTCGAGACCTTGTTCGTCTTGTAGTCGTATGCGACAGGCGTGAGATGGGAAAGCAGCCGCCTGGCGTCCTGCTCGCGCTTCGTCTCTAGAGCGCGACTGACCATCGTGCCGAGCCGGAGCCTTTCGTCGCGGCCGGCAAGCCCCTGAGAAGCCGCGGAGGCGGTCCGGTCCCGGAGCCGCCGGATGTCCGGGTACTCGGCGACGATCTCGTCGAAGACGCGCTCTTTTCGCCAGAAAGCCTTCAGCCCTACTTCCGTCTTGTTCTCCATGTCGCCGAGAAGCCCCTCGAACTCGCCGTAGCGGCGGCGCAGCACCTCGCCGATGCGGTCCGCCGCGGGGGCAGACGCGCGATGGCGGGCTACGGTGCCGAACCTCACGGGAAGCGGCTTCCGGCCTCGCTCCATGACGGCCTCGATGACCTTCTGGTGCGCCATGAGATTGGCGCGAATAGGGTCGTGATAAGGCTTCGAAGAGTTGCTGACGACGAAGCTCAGGTCGAGGAAGGAGGCGGCGAAGACCTTGTCGCCGTTGCCGCCGATGGCTTCGGAGAGGTCCTCGCAGCTAAATGGGGCGTCCTTCCCGCCTCTCACGAGGCAGTAGAGGTAGAGGCCGCAGCCTTCCTTGACTCGTCCTTCGACGCCGGTCACGGGACGTCGCCTCCGGTGGGGCCAATCGACACGAGGATCGCGCCCTCAGCGCCCACAACTCTCGGGCCTGCGCCCGCTTTCCGACCATTCCGCCGTGCGCAGACGCAACTGGTGAGCAACTTGGCGGCGCTCCGGACCTCAGCGAACCTGACGCTGTCGGCGGAATCGCCCGCCCGGCCGTCGGGATGGAACTTGCGCGCCTGACGATAGTAGGCCTGCTTGACCTGTTCCGGGCCGGCCTCCGGCGGCAGGGCGAGGCGTTCCCGGGCCTGTCGCACCTCTTCCGGGCTTATACGCCTTATCTCGACGGTGCTGAAGCTGTAGGGCGGCAGCGGCCCGACCCGACGGAACGTCAGGCGGCCGTCTAGCGCCGCGTCCAGCCGGTCCAGCCGGTCGTCCAGCTCCGGCAGCCGCTCCATAAGGAGGAGCATCGCGACGTTCAGCACAAGGCTGTCGTCGAAGAGCGGGTTGAGCCGCGTTTCCACCGCGCAGCCGGCCAGCGGCGCGATGGCCTCCTGCTGGTAGCGCTCGCGACGCCGGTCGAGCGACTGCTTGATGGCCTCGCCCAATCGAATTCGGTCCGGGATGGAAGCCGACGAAGCGTCCTCCCCGATCTTCGCTTTGAGCTCGCTAAGCGGCGCTTCCTGAGCGATCTCTTCGAGCACCGCCTGCAGGTCCCAGCTAGCGACGACTTCCACCTGGACCTTGTCATGCAGCTTCGCGAGGGCAGCCTTGAATTCGGAGTATCCGTTCTTGAGCGCCTGCAGCACCTCGGCGCGGTCCTCCAGCGTCGTGCCGAACTTGACGGGAAGGACCTCACGCCGCCGCATGATCTGCTCGACGACCTGCTGGTGCCGCGCAAGCTTCCTTATCAGCTCCTCGCGGCTCATAGAGGCGTAGTCTCGGGCGGGGGCGATACTGACGACGGCGGCAATATCGCAGTAAGGAATGGCGTAGACGCGTTCGCCCGCCTCGCCGCCGAAATCGATCTCTCCGCCGGACGGAACGATTCCGTAGACGTACAGCCTGTCGCGCTCGTTCTCGGTCAACTGGCTCCCCCTGTCTTGACTAACCGCGTCGTCCTCAGGCGATGGCCGGCGCCTGCGTCATGGCCTGCTGGAAGTGGCGGGCCGCTATCTTGAAGCCGGCGTGCTCGTCGTCCCCGCGGCTGCTCGCCAGGTACTCCCGAATAGCAAGCATCCCGGCGCGGCGGCAAATCGCCTCGATGTCGGCGCCCACGAGGCCGTCGGTCTGATTCGCCAGGCCCGCCAGGTCGACGTCGCCGGCCAGTGGCTTGCCTCGCGTGTGAATCTGAAGGATGGCCAGGCGGCTCGCCTTGTCCGGCGCCGGCAGCTCTATCGACGTGTCGAACCTGCCGGGGCGAAGCAGCGCCGGATCGACCATGTCCGGCCGGTTGGTAGCGGCAAGGACGACAACGCCCTTCATCTCCTCGATGCCGTCCATCTCGGTGAGCAACTGGCTGACCACGCGCTCGCTCACGTGCGTCGTGTCGTAGCCGCTGCGGATGGGCGCAAGCGCGTCTATCTCGTCGAAGAAGACGATGCAGGGCGCCGCCTGCTTCGCCTTTCGAAAGACCTCTCGCACGCCCTTCTCGCTCTCGCCCACGTACTTCGAGAGCAGCGCCGGCCCCTTGACGGCGATGAAGTTGACCTGGCTTTCGCTGGCGACCGCCTTGGCGATTAGCGTCTTGCCGGTGCCGGGCGGACCGTGCAGCAGGATTCCCTTCGCCGGAACGACGTGGGCGTGCTCGAAGAGCTTGCCGTATTTGAGCGGCCACTCGATCGTCTCCATCAGCGCCTGCTTCACTTCGTCGAGGCCGCCGACGTCGCTCCACTTGACGTCGGGGATCTCCGTGAAGACCTCTCGAATGGCGGAGGGCTCGATCTCCCGGAGCGCCTCCAGGAAGCAGTCCTGCGTGACTTCAAGCTCCTGCAGCTTCTCGTAAGGGATGCTGGCGGTCGCGAAATCAATCGTCGGCATTATGCGACGCAGCGTTATCATCGCGGCCTCGCGGCAGAGCGCCTCCAGGTCGGCGCCGACGAAGCCGTGAGTAATTTGCGCCAGCCGCTCGAGGTCCACGTCGTCTGCCAGGGGCATGCCGCGCGTGTGGATCTCCAGGATCTCCAGCCGGCCGTTCTTGTCCGGGATGCTGATGGCGATCTCGCGGTCGAAGCGGCCGGGACGGCGCAGCGCGGGGTCGAGGGCGTTCGGTATGTTGGTAGCGCCGATGACGATAACCTCGCCGCGCGACTTCAGGCCGTCCATGAGCGCGAGGAGTTGGGCCACGACCCGCTTTTCGACCTCGCCGTGCACCTCTTCCCGCTTTGGCGCGATGGCATCGATCTCATCGAGGAAGATGATGCTGGGCGCGTGTTCGGCGGCGTCCTGGAAGACCGTGCGAAGGTGCGCTTCGCTCTCGCCGTAGAACTTGTGGATCACCTCCGGGCCGGCCACGTGGATGAAATGGGCCGAGGTCTCGTGAGCGACTGCGCGGGCGATCAGCGTCTTGCCGCAGCCGGGCGGTCCGTGCAGCAGCACCCCTTTCGGCGCGTCGATGCCGAGGCGCTGGAAGACCTCCGGGTACTTGAGCGGAAGCTCGATCATCTCGCGGATGCGGTGGATCTCCTTGCCCAGACCACCGACGTCCTCGTAGGAGAGCGCGGCCTGCTCCTTCTCCGCGTGCTCCTCTCCCCTGATCCGGACGGTCGTGCCGGCCTGGACCAGGACGATGCCTTTCGGCGCCGTCTCGACGACCGTGAACTCCTGCGGGCGGGCGCCGAAGAGATTGACTCGCACCCGATCCCCCGCGACGAGCCCGCGCCCTTCGAGGAGACGGGCGACGTAAGTGACGTGCTGGCTTCCCGGTGGCAGACGCGCGGGGCTTAGCGGCGCAACGACGATTGTCCTGGCCGGCTCGCAGGCCGCCTTCGTCACCGTGAGCTTCTCGTCGAGGCCCGCGCGCACGTTGTCGCGGGCGATGCCATCGATCTGGATGATTCCCTTGCCTCTGTCGGAGAGATAGGCGGGCATCGCCTTGACGACGCTTTGCCGCTTGCCGGTGATCGCGAGGAGGTCGCCGGTCTCGGCGCCGATCCGCTCCAGGTCCGCCGGGTCCAGGCGCGCTATGCCGCGGCCGACGTCCTTCATGTGCGCTTCGGCGACGCGCAGGACGATCTCTCTGCGGCCGCCACCGTTGCGGGCCGGCTTCGGTTCCTTCCGTTTTTCCCCCGACGACTGCATCCGATGCAACCTTCTAGCCGGTTATGGCGAGCTTGTGCCCTGCCGCTTCGCTCTCGCTCGGCCGCGTCCTCGTTTCCGAGGCGTGGCATCTCGTTTTCCCTTCGCCTTCGGCGCCTTGGTGAGCCGCAGCTCCAGGACACCGTTCTTGAGCGCCATCTTCATCCCGTCCGATTGGACCGGCGCCGGCAGGAGCACCTCTGCCGCGTACTTTCGGGGAGCGCCTGCGGCGGTCGCGATGGAGAGCACGTCGCCGTTGATCTCGATTTCGACGTCCGCCCGCCCGACGCCCGGCATTTCCGCCAGCACGATAATCACGTCCTCCTCGTCGAACACGTCCACCATCGGCTCGCGCACGTCGTCGACGACCGGTCCTCTATCAGTGGCGTGCACGTTGCCGAACTTGTGCACTTGAGGGACGCCGCCCAGACCCGTGCGAACGCTGAAGCCGTACACGCCCTTCATTCCCCTGGGTAGACCTTCGATCTCGCCGCTGCCGTTGCGAAGCGTTTCGCCCTTCGCCGCCAGGTCGGCGAGCAGGTCAACGAAATCGCCGAGGCCCTTGAACAGGCCGCCCAGGCGGATGTCGCCACCTGACCGGGCTTCGTTCCCTGGTGCCACTCGTCTCCTGTTCGGCATAGCCTCACCCCTTTGTCTTGTGCGAATAAGCTTCGCTCAGGCGACGCTCTTTCGTCGCGCCGAAAGCGCTGCCGCTTCGGCCTCTCTCACCTCACTACGAATGACCGGCTCCAGCGCGGCGAGCAGCCGGTCCCTTGCCCGCTCCAGCTCCGCGATCTGAGCTTCCGTCCGCTCCTTCTGCGCCACCCAGATGGCGAGCCGTCTCTGCAGCCTCACCTGCTCCTGGGCTAGCTGGTCGAGCTGCCCGTAGAGGTTGGCTCCGCCGGTCAGATGGGAGACGGAGCTCTGGTGACGCACGTCGTGCATCGCGCGGCAGTGCTCGACCGTCCTGCCGGGCACCGATCTCAGCGCGTGGCCGGCGCCTGTGCTTCCCTTCGCTGTCATCGTCGTTCCTCCAGTCTCCGGTTCGAGGCGGGCCGTCTCAGTTCCAGCGGCTCCTGGCGACGAGTTCCGTCAGGCTTCGCGTCTTCTCCTCGTCGCCGCGGCCGGCGGCGCTCAACGTGCGCGTCAGCACGTCGACGCAGACCTGCTCGTAGGCCAGGCCGCCGCCGTTCCCGTTCTTGTTCTGATTGGCCATGATCTTCCCGATCATGATGCAGCTCCTGATTGTCGGGTCGCAGGAGCCGTTCGTAGCCTGCCGGACCCGTCGGACCAGCGCGACGATGGTCTGTGCGCGCTTCCGCGTCAGGCCCGTGTGCGCCTGGGTGATCGCGATCTCCGTTTGCTCGTCGAAATGGCCGAGGTCCATCGTGATCATCCGGTCGAGGAGAGCGTCCTGGCTGGAGTGCACGCCCGAGTACTCCTTCGGGTTGCTCGTGAAGATCGCCCTGAACTGCGGGTGCACGCGCACGTAGCCCTTTTTCGTCTTCAGGCTAGGCAGGATAAGGATCTTCTCCTCGAGCACCGGCAGCAGGACGTTGTTGGCCTCGGGGCGCGAGCGGTTGAACTCGTCGTAGATAAGCGTGTAGCCTTCCTGGCAGGCCACCGTCAGACGGGCGTCCGTCCAGGTGTAGTCCACCCGGTCCTCGGTCTTCATCACGGAGTGAATGTAGTTGTCGATGGTGCGCCGGCGAGTATAGCCGTGCTGCCCGCCGACGAGGTCCGAGGTGGAGAACTCATCGTCGCCGCCGATGAGCATCAGCGGCCGCCCGATCTGCTCCGCCACGTGGATGGCCAGCGTCGTCTTGCCGGAGCCGGTCGGCCCGCGGAAGTGCAACGTCAGGCCGCTCTCCGCGTATGCCAGGGCGCGTTCGACAATGCCCTTCAGCGGCAGCGTCTCCACGAACCGCGGCCGCGCAGCGAGCGATTCCCGCATGCTCGTGAGCGCCTCCTGCATCTCGTCCTGATCGGTTGAACCGTTACCGTCGTCCTGCGCGCGAATCGAGGCCAGCGCGTCGTCCCTCAGCGCCGTCATGCTGGGTCCCTCCTGTCTTCAATAGCCGTCTATTTCTATTGCCGTCGGCCTCGGCCGGCTAACTCCCGGTGCCGCCGAATCGTCAGCGGGTCGACTGGGCGAAAGCGAGCGTAGCGGCCGTCGACGTCTTCCGGAGACGTTGCCACTCGTTGTGGGCGCCCCTGAGGTCGCCGGCGACTGCCGCCATCTGCGTTTGCACGTCGGCGGCGACCTGCTGCGTCGCCCTCCGGCGGGCGGCATCCTGCCGGCCGAGATCAGCCATCATGTGAGCGACCGCCGCCTTGCCTCTGTTCACCTCAGTCCGGCGTCGTTCGCCGGCGTGCTGCAGGCGGGCGACGAAGCGGGCCGTGTTTGCGACGTGGCGTCGCGCCCAGCTCCGGCGCGCCCTGTCGAGGCGCTGGAACTCCCGCGTTATCGTGCCGTGGAACGTCCGGAGCGCATGACCGGTGTCGGCCGCGTGCTCGCGGGCCCACCCACCGCGCATCCGATCCATCTCCTGGAACTCGCCCAGACGGTGGCCGGTTGCGTCTGCGTGCTCACGGGCCCAGTCGCGGCGCGCTTCGTCGAGACCCTGGAAATCGCGCGCCATCTGGTCGTGGACCGCCTTCAGGCCGCGTACGGTCCGCGCGGCATGGGTCTGGTTCGCGCGATGGACGGCCCGCATATCTCTGGCGTTTCGCTTCTTCTCGGCCCGGACGGTCGAGCGCAGCGCTCTGATCTCCCGCTGGCGCGCGAGGTGTCCGGCCACGATCTCAGTGCCTAGCTGTGCCATATCCGCTGCAGTAGGCATCGTTTTCTCCTTTCCATTCCCTTGACTGCCGGTGGCAGCGCGGGTACATTTTGCGGTGCTGGTCAGGGCTCGTCCGTGTTCTTACCTTGGGTGTAGGAGCCTGGAGATAGACTGGACGGGCCCCGACCTCAGCACCATCTCTTCTCCGCGAGGCGACGAGTGCGCCTAGGCCGGGGGCGCAGCCAGCGGCGTCAGCCCAATGGCTTCGGCGTACTTCAGGAAAGTGTCGACCCCAGCGGCGACGGCCCTTGCCTCGATAGCAAGGAGCTCGATGCCGACGAGGGAGACCCTCACCCAGGCATCTATGACGATGCCCTTGTCCAGGATGCGGTCGACCACTTCGACCAGGCTGGATGAACCGATTGCCTTCTCTACTGCCACTTTTGTTACCTCCTTCCCGGTCAGATTGCCCGGTTAGGGCATGCGGTCAGCATGAGCGGAGGGAAACGGCTCCTTCGATTTCCCCGGGTATAGGCTGACGAACGAAGCGAATAAGTTGCTTTCCCGCCATCAGATGCTGAAGATTCCCACCGTCGTTTAGTCTATGTCCGGCCAATCAGGCGAGAAATCGGCGTTCTTCCCGATTTAGTCTCTGACCGGCCCCCATGCCGGTTGGCAGTCGCCTTAGTGTCGCGTCAGCCGAGCGAAAGACGTCCCGGCCTTGGTCTTGCGCACTGCCGTCTATCCCAAGTAGTCGGCAACGATTAGGCTGCTCCATATCTATCGATAGAAGTGGTTGCCATCCACTCTTGGATATAGAAGCAGGAACTGGTTCTCAGCGCGAAGCAGAGGTAGAATGAATGTATTCAAAGGAGGAAGAAATGAGAACCAAAGAGGAGTACATCAAGGGGCTGAACGGGATGCGGCGGAACATCTACTACAACGGCGAGCTCATCGACCGCACCGACGAGCGGCAGATGGACTGCCTCAACACCATCGGGACCACCTTCGACGAAGCAGCGAAGCCCGAGAACGAGGATCTTTGCACCGCCATCTCCCATCTCACTGGAGAGCGGATCAACCGCTTCACCCACATTCACCAGAACACCGAAGACCTTCACAGGAAGCAAGACATGACCCGTATGCTCTGCCAGAAGGTCGGCGGCTGTATCCAGCGCTGCATGGGCATCGACGCCACAAACGCGATCTACAACGTCTCCTATGAAGCCGATAGGTCGAACAACGGCGCCACCCAGTACCACGAGAACTTCAAGCGCTGGCTCGCCCGCTTCCAGACGGAAGACCTCGTCGGCTGCTGCGCCCAGACCGACGTGAAGGGCGACCGCCTGCTCCGCCCGGCCGACCAGCCCGACCCCGACGTCTACGTCCACATCACGGAGCGCCGGCCGGACGGCATCGTCGTCAGCGGTTGCAAGCTCCACATCTCCGAAGCCTCGGTTGCCGACGAGATACTGGTGGTCCCCACGCGGGCCCTGCGCGAAGAGGACAAGGACTACGCCGTCGCCTTCGCGGTTCCCGCTGATTGGGAAGGCGTGAAGCAGGTGGTCACGATCCACAGCCTCCGAGAGAGGGAGTTCTACAAGCGTGGCTTCATGCCGGGCTCGACCGACTCCTACGTGATCTTCGACAACTGCTTCGTTCCCTGGGAACGCGTCTTCCTGGCCGGCGAATGGCAGCACGGTGGAGTCCTGGCGCTTCTCTTCGCCCTGTTCCACCGACACTCCTATTCCGGCTGCAAGCCGGCGATTGGCGACGTGATACTTGGCTCGGCCGCTCTCGCCGCCGAAATGAACAACATCCAGAAGGCGCCGCACGTGCGGGAGAAGCTTGCGGAGATCATCATGACCACGGAGCTGGGCTACGCCGCCGGCTACACGGCTTCGGACCTCGGCAAGCCGGAGGTCTACATCCCCGGCGTCGGCTTCATGCCTTACGGCCCCGGCTCCTACATCCCCAACTCCATCTACTGCAACGTCGGCCGCTGTCTCACCGGTGAGGCGGTCTACCGCGAGGCCGAGATCCTCTGCGACATCTCCGGCGGCGTCACGGCAACGTTCCCCTACGAGAGGGACTTTGCGAACCCGGAGACCGGGGACCTCCTCCGCAAGTACACCAGGCGCAGCCCCAAGGCCGACGTCGAGGACCAGGCGCAACTCTGGCGCTTCCTGGGCGATGGACTCTGCTCGGCAGCGGGCGGGATCCACAACATCGGCTCCTACCACGGTGGCGGCTCGCCGATTATGGAGCAGATCGCCATCACCACGCAGTACGACGTCGAGGCGCGGAAGTTGCTGGTACGGTTCATCGCCGGCATGAGCGGCGGCGACCGTGATGCGCTGGCCAAGAAGACTACCCGGCGTCGCGTCAAGGAGGAGGCGGCCGTCAAATAAGATCTCGGCCGGAGGTTCTTCGGCTGACAGATTCCAGAGCGTAGGGAAAGCGCAGGCAAACCGACGGGGAAGCGTCAAGCTTGCGCCGTCGTCGCAATCTAAGCTGCCTTCAGAGGCCTTCCACCAGGCCGCGAGCCACGCGGCGCCGATTTGTGGATGGCCCGAGGAGGTAGACGATGAGACGACTTCTGTTCCTCGCGACACTTGCGGTCGCCCTGGCCGCCTGCGGCGGAAGCAGCCGGCCGAAGGCACCGCCAACACCAACGTTGCCGCCGCTCACCCTTTCGATTCCGCCGGATGCCGCACAGGCTTCGAGCGCGGACTTCGCTGCCTACTACAAGCTAGACAGCCAGCCGGTCGTGCCGGCGGCCCCCCAGTACTCGCTGCCCCTCGACCTGTCTAGCGTCGTCAACCTGAAGGACATCGAATCGACGCTGCACCTCACCGCGGGCCAGGAGGCGCTGCTCCAGAAGAACGGCTTCGTCGTCGTGCCCGGCCAGGGCGACGATATCATGGCCTCCTACGGCAACATGAAAGACGCCGGCGTCCCCAACTTCGTCACCGCCGACACGATGCTGCATCTCTACCACGTCGCCTTCGCCTCGGTCCTGAAGTCGATCGAGCAAAACGAGCTCGTCGGCACGCTTAACGAGCTGACGAACGCGATGTTTGACAAGGCGGTGGATGACTACGCCCGCGCCTCGGACGACGAGACGAAGGAGGCGGCCCGGCGCAACGTCGCCTACTTCGGCGTCGCCCTCGAGTTGCTGCAAACGCCGACGCAAGGGCCCGACGAGACGACCGATTCCTTCGGCGACTCGCTGCCGAACCCCAAGATCGACTTCACCATCCCCGATTACGTCGCCGACGACGTCGCGGCCGAAATCGACGCAATCAACAAGATGGAGGGCTTCGAGAAAAGCCGGATCTTCGATTCGTCCGGCGGCTCCTGCCCCGGCGCTTGCTCCTACTGCGAGGACTACTCGCAGTACCAGCCGCGCGGTTACTACACCTCGAGCGATGTACTGCGTCGCTACTTCAAGGCGATGATGTGGTACGGCACGAACGCCTTCTTCCTCAAGGGCGGCGACGAAACGGCCTGCTCGCAGTCCGGCGCCCCGTTTGTGACGGAGGCCGACGCGAAGACGGCGACGATCCAGGCGGCGCTCATCGCGGCCGAGATGCCGAGCGTGAAGGTCGGGATGGGAACAGCGGAGGACGCCTGGTCGCGCATGTACGCCATCACGTCGTTCTTCGTCGGCGCCGCAGACGACTTGACCCCATACCAGTACCTCGACGCCATTCGCAAGGTTTTCGGTGCTAACTTCGACGCGTCCGCGCTGGCCGACGACAGCAGGCTGCTCGACCTCAAGGCGGAGCTGGCAAGCCTGCCTAATCCGCAGATCAACGGCGGCACCGGCGAGTGCACCGTCGCGCCGCCCGTCAGTCAAGACAGCCTCTACCAGTGTCTCGACAACGGCAAGGGCATGCGCTTCATGGGCCAGCGCTTCGTCCCCGACGCGCAGATCCAGCAAAGCCTCGTCTTCCCATCCGTCGGCCTCTACACGGGAAGCGGACAGCCGTTCACGCTGAAGGGGACCGGCGCCGGGCAGGGCCGCACCTTCGCCCGCGGCCTCGACGTCATGGCCGTGCTCGGCTCCCAGCGCGCCCACGACATCCTGGCGGCGGAGGGCGACACTCAGTACGGCAGCGGCGCGACCAGCTACGATGCGGCCCTCGCGAAGCAAAAGCAGCAGTTCGCGCAGGTGACGCCTTCGGGCTGGACGAAGAACCTGTACTGGGCGTGGCTGTACATGCTGCCGCCGCTGCTCCAGTCGCCGGTCGCGGGCCTGCCGACGTTCATGCAAACGCCCGCCTGGCAGGACCGCGAGCTGCAATCGGCACTGGCCTCCTGGACGGAGCTCCGCCACGACACCATCCTGTACGCCAAGCAGGTCATGGTGCCGGGCGGCACGGGAGGAGGGCCGCCGCCGCCACCGCCTCTGCGCGGCTATGTCGAGCCGGCGGTCGACGTCTACGCGCGCATGCAGGCCAACCTTCAAATGGTCCAGGACGGTTTGAAGGCTCTCAACGCGATGCCCGAGGACGCGACGACCTTCGAGTTGACCAGCCTGGAGTACCCGCTCACCTCGCTGGTGACAATATCTCAGAAAGAGCTGGCCGGCGAAGAGCTGACTCAGGATGACTACGACTTCATCACCGACTTTCAGCGGGCCATATCTGTCTTCTTCGATCCCGACGTCGTGAAAACAACGCTCGTCGCCGACGTGCTGACGGACGGCAGCCAGCCGCAGCAGGTCCTTGAAGAAGGCACGGGCAACGTCGACCTGATGGTCGTCGCCTACAAGCTGCCCGACGGCCAGATCGTCGCCGGCGTCGGCCCGGTCATGAGCTACTACGAGTTCAAACAGCCGCTCTCCTCGCGTCTCACCGACGAGGCGTGGCGGACCATGCTGGCGCAGGGCCAGGCGCCGCTGCGGTCCGATTGGGTCGGCAGTTTCTTTGCGAAATAGAAGGCCGGAGAAATGGGACGGGGCCGGCGCATCGGTTCGATGGGTGCCATGCTGGATTCGCTGGCGTTAACGGCGTGCGGGCAGAAAGGAACGGGAACACGGATTGCGGCTCTCTGGCATCCGGCCGCCTAAACTGAGGGAGGCTTAACATGAACCGCGCCGCATTCCTTGGCGGCCGGTTCGACTGGTGGCAGCCGCCGACGACGAAGCAGATGATGTCTAAGGCGACCGAGGAAGCGACGGGAGCGCCTCTGGACGC